>JACDAM010000086.1 GCA_013695435.1 Burkholderiales bacterium
GGCAGTCGATCGCATTTTGCTGATCGCGCCCGGTGAGGTCCATGAAGTACGGGATCGCGGTGCGATCTATCAAAAGCTCGAATGTTTCCGGGCTGCGCTGACCGACTTTCAGCGTTATCTGGAAGTCGAGCATGGCGCCGAAGACGCCGACGCGATCCGCGAGCGCATCATCGAGTTGCAGCGCTCGGCAGCGCGGCTAAATTGAGCTGATCAGGAGCGAAGAAAGCGTTGTTGCAGCGTGCGCTGTTGCAGCGTGTAAATAGCGCCTTGTGACGTCTACTTCTGAGCCGGGTCGGGCGAAGTGGCTGGCACTGGCACATTGGTCGGGGCCGCACTTTCCGGATCTTCAAAATCTCCGAAATCCTCGTAGTCCTCGAGCGGCGGGCTGCCGTCGTAAACCAGACTGCGCCGGCGCTGCAGATAGGCATCACGCAGGAACGTGTAGGGATCGAGTGCGGCCTGATCGAGAATGCCACCAGCGCGCAGCAGATTGGCGCGTGTATCCACTGTGCGGACGCCCGATAACCCCAGGCGTATCCCGGTCGGGTCGACGTAGGTGACGGGATCAAGCGTGAAATCGCCGATCAGTCCGACTCCGTCGCGCGCGTTACTCGGCCCGAACAGCGGCAACACGAGATACGGCCCGGTATCGAGCCCCCAGACGCCCAGCGTCTGACCGAAATCCTCGTTGTGCTTGGGTAAGCCCATGCGCGACGCGACATCGACCAGACCGAGCAGGCCAACGGTGCTATTCGCCGCGAAACGGCCGGTGTCGGATGCCGCCTGCGCGAATTTCAGTTGCAGCAGATCGTTGACGATGACGATGACATCATTGATGTTCGAAAAAAAGTTTCTTACCCCGTCATGAACAGGCGAGGGCGCGACTGCCTTGTAACCGGTCGCGACCGGTTTCAATATCGCCTTGTCGAGCGTGTCGTTGACTTTGTAGATTTTGCGATTGACCGATTCGAACGGATCGGTACTGGCGCCGCGGCCGGCGGCGTTGTCGCCGGTGCTTGCGCAACCGCCCAGAAATAGCACTGCGAGGAACAGGGCAAGTTTTGCGTCAGCGTTTTTCATCCCACGATCCGAGAGAACGACCCGCGCCGATTATAGCTTATTCGGGCAGCGCAAATATCCTGCGCACGCCTGGAGCGCACGCCAGGGAGATGAATAGCTGCAAGACTTTTTGCCGGGTGCGCTGGATATTTCCGGCAAATAAACGAGGCAGCGGCATTGGGCGCTCACTGCCTGCCTGACGCTGGCGGCTTTGCTGGTTCGCTTGCCGCTTAAGGTTCTTTCAAATTTGCCGTCATCGAAAGGATCAGGAAGCCGGCGCGCCCGATGCCGTCCGTTCCGGGATTTTTCCCTTCTCGTCCGAGATGACGATCTCAACGCGCCGGTTTTGCTGGCGGCCGCCCGGTGTCGAATTGCTGACCACCGGGAACGCCTCGCCGAAACCGCGCACATTGATGCGCCCGGGATCGATGCCGGCTGTCACCAGCGCAGCGCGCACGGCGTTGGCGCGCCGCTCCGATAAACCCTGGTTATAGTTTTCAGCGCCTACGCTGTCGGTAAAGCCTTCGATCATCGCCGAACGCTCCGGATACTCGTTCAGAAATTTGCTCAGTTGATCGATTGCGCGCGATGCGCCGGGGCGCAATTCTGATTTGCCGGTATCGAACAGCACATCGCTCAACGTCAATACCAGACCGCGTTCGGTCTGTTTCGCCTTCAGTTCGGAAAGCTGCGACTCCAGCTCTTTGGCGCGCTGCTGCATTTCCTCGGCGCGCTGTTTTGCGGCAAGCGCTTCGGCCGTCTGCGCCGCAGCAAGTTCGCGCGCGGTCTGCGCTTCACGCGATTGCTCGAGCGCCTGGTCGCGCGCAGCTTGCGCTTCACGCGCGCGCGCTTCAGCGATCAGCCGGGACTGTTCGGCATCCTGCGATTTCGCATCAGCCCGATTGCGCGCGGCTTCCGCTTCACGAGTACGCGCCTGCAACAGCACGCGGTCGCGTTCGGAGCTCGTCGTCGTCACCGCTTGTTCGGCTGCGCGCAACTGCGAGGTTTCGCGCGCAATTTTCGATCGCTGCGTTGCCAGATAGGCGTTGTGTTCGATCTGTGCCTGCTCGGCCCGGTCTTTCCAAAGCCGCTCGGTTTCCTCGAGCGCGCGCTCAGCGCGGTTCAGTTCGACGGCGGCATTCTGCGCGACCTGCGGATCGGAAGCCGCGGCCGCGTAAGCAGCACGCGCCTGCTCGACGGCAGGGTTTTTTTCCGGAACGCTCGCGCAGCCGGCGGCGGACATGGCGGCGATCGCAAGGACGATCTCCCTGGCCCGCGTTGTGGTCATTTTCATAGTCTTCTCCTTGCCAGATTCGTTACTGAATTCGTTTCCGCACAGGGCGCGGTCCACAGGCCTCGAAGCCTAGTTGGATTTGCGCTCGATTTCCTCGCGTAGCGCCTCTATGCCTTGGCGTAATTCGGCGACCGCGCGATTCGCTTTCGCCGAGCGCGCCTTGGTTTCCGCGAGCTTGGCATCGACTTCGGCGCGTTCGGCGAGGCGTCGCGCGGCAACATAGTTTTCGCCCTGAAACGCAGTGCGCGCCTCTTCGAGCTGGGCCTGCGCCGAGCGGAATTCGACGGGCGCGAATTCGGGCGCTCCGGCGCTTTGCGCTTCCGACACGGCGGCGCGCGACAGCGCCATCTGCTCGGTCGGAGCCGGTACGCTCGCGCACCCCGCCGCGAACGCGAGCGCCATCATAGCTACGCTGCCGGATGCTTTTGATAAGGATCGATGGGTCATGCTTTGCTCCTTGAATGCGGCTCAAAAAAACGACCGATACGGTGAGGCCGAGCACGAAGCGTTCCCGGACTATCCCGGCAAACGGGTCGCGCGGACAGCCCGTGATTTTATGATCTGTTTTGTAAAACTTGCCGCGGCTCTTTTGCCGACCGCTGCTGCTCGATTCAGCCCTGATTCGGACCGATCAGGACCATGAGGCGCGTTGTTTTTAACGGGGGCGGCATCCCGCTCCTCCGCTCCGGTCGTTGCATATTAATTGCTTCGAGGCTGTCATCGTGAACCTGGAGAATCCCATGGGACTGCGCCGAGACAGCGACAAATCGAAAGATCAGCCAGCGAAGAAATCGGGCAGCGGCGTCAAACGCAAAGTCGGCGCGGCCGGCAAGCAGGACACTGCAACACAGCCGATTCAGCAAGACGAAAATGAGCAAGTAGGCGAACCCGCTCGTAGCACGAGCGTGATGAGCCTCACGGACAACGAGGCCGGTTCATCGGATGTCGATACGCAAGCGATACCCGCAACGGCGATCGCGGGTTCATCGGATGTCGATACGCAAGCGATACCCGCAACGGCGATCGCGGAGAACGCGGACGAGCGCCACCAAAAAATATCCGCTTCCGCCTATGCGCGCGCCGAACGCCGTGGTTTCGAGCCGGGCAAGGAAGAAGATGACTGGTTGCTGGCGGAAGCCGAACTGTACGGCGGCGCAACGCGGGAAGGCGAAGGCGCGGAACAAAAGTGGAAGCAGCAACGGATTTCGAAGGATAGTCAGTAAAAATTACAATGCTTTGTAAAAAGAACTGAACCTCCCTTGGAAACCGCCATGGCGCGCGAATTATTTCGATTTGCAACGCACTAATGATTGCAATGCCGCTTCCCTGACTTCAGCCAACCCACGCGACGGACGGGCTATTAGGCGACGGTGCGGTGCCGGCGCGTAGCGAAAGGCGCTCTACTGATTAGGTACGGTAATTGCTGTTTACGGTTGGCTGCGGCGCGGTTTGCCGCTCATAACTAATTATCAAACCATGATCGAGGAGAAACGTATGAACAAGTTCTTAAGCAGAATGTTGGCGGTGCTGTTCACGGCCGGCTTGAGTTTCACGGCTGCCGCCGAGGAATCGCATCCAGGCGCATCCGATAAAGGCAAATCCGACTACGGCTCGCAGCGCGGCGTGACCGATGACTCGTCTAACCGCACGCGCGCCGAAGTGCAAGCCGAATACAAAGCCGCGGTAGCGAACTGCAACAACCAGAGCGGTGCGGCGAAAACCAGTTGCATGAAAAAAGCAGCGAAAGAGCGCGACAAAATGATGTCGTCGGTCAAGACTCGGACCAAAGGCGAGGCCGGCGTCTCGGGTCGCACCGGAACGGGTGCTGGAACCAATAACAATGATTCGGCGCCGGTTGGAGAAAAATCGAGCGATCCGACCAGCCAGGGTTCCTCGGCGACGAAACGGGCGACTGACAAAGCGGGCAGCGGCAGTTCGAGCCGTAGCGATAAAGAGGGCGTCTCGGGTCGCGCCGGAACGGGTGCTGGAACCAACAACAATGATTCGGCGCCGGTTGGAGAAAAATCGAGCGATCCGACCAGCCAGGGTTCCTCGGCGACGAAACGGACGAATGACAAACCGGGAAGCGGCGCGGGCAGCGGCAGCTCGAGCCGTACCGACAAGGAAGGTGTCTCGGGCCGCGCCGGAAAAGGCGCTGGAACCGATAACGATGACTCGGCGCTGATTGGAGAAAAGCCGAGTAATCCAACCAGCCAGGGTTCGTCGGCGCTGGATCGTGAGACTGAAGGTTCGGGCTCGAAACGCAAGTAAGCGCTGAAGCAGTTGCGCGGTAAATCAGCGCTGAGTGGAATAAAGAAAACACGAAACTGTAGTCGAATCGAAGCAGGGCTTGCCCTGCTTTTTTTTCTGCTTTCGCGGGTATCTGCCGCAGTCACTATACCGGCCCGATCAATTCGACAAATTCGAAATGCCAGTCATCGGACCCCGTATCTACAATCTGTTCCCGTTGCTGTCCGGCAAGGTCAGCGATTGGTCGGCGCATCTGCCGCGCATCGCGGCGATGGATTTCAACTGGATTTTCGTCAATCCGTTCCACTATCCGGGTTTTTCCGGCAGCCTGTATGCGGTCAAGGATTATCATCGGCTGCACCCTCTGCTGCAGGGCGATAGCAGCGAAAGCGCGGAAACGCTGCTTCGCAAATTCGTGGACGACGCCGAGCGCCATGGCCTCGGCGTCATCATGGACCTCGTCATCAATCATACGGCCAAAGATGCCGAACTGGTCTCGACTCACCCGGATTGGTACGTGCGCGAAGCTAACGGTGAAATCAAGAGTCCGAGCGCGATCGATCCCGCCGACGCCAATCAGGTGACGGTCTGGGGCGATCTCGCCGAACTCGATTACGCGGCGAAGTCTGGCGAACTCGCGCAATACTGGGCGCGGCTGGCCGCTGATTACGCCGGCCTCGGCATTCGCGGCTTTCGCTGCGATGCCGCTTATAAAATCCCCGGTGCAGTATGGGGGACGGTTATCGATGCGACGCGTGCAGCGGTGCCGGAGGCGCAATTTTTTGCCGAGACCCTCGGCGCCCGGCTGCCGGAAACGGAACAACTGAAGAGCGCCGGTTTCGATTATTTTTTCAATAGTGCAAAATGGTGGGACTTCCGCGAGCCCTGGCTGCTCGAGCAATACGAAATGTTCCGCAAGATCGCACCCTCCATTGCATTTCCCGATAGCCACGATACGACCCGCCTTGCCGCGGATACGGACGCCGACCCACGCGAATCTGCGCTGCGCTATCTGTTTGCGGCGTGCTTTTCCAGCGGCGTCATGATCACCCAAGGCTACGAATTCGGCTTTCGAAAAAAACTCGATGTCGTCCGGACAAGACCGGACGATTGGGAGATGCCGAGCTTCGATTTGACGGCTTTCATTCGCGATGTCAACGCCATGAAAAGCCGGGTGCCGGTGCTCAACGAGGAAGGTCCGCAGCAGCGCGTGACGCCACCCGATTCGCCGGTCACGGCACTTTTGCGGCGCGGCCGGAAGACGCCGGGGCGTACGCTCAGCCTCATCAATACATTGGGCGGGTCCAGTCATCCGTTCGGCGTCGATGCGATCAGCGGCGTGCTCGGCGCGGCGCGCGATTCGATCGAAGAGATTACGCCGGGACAGGCGCCGCTCACATTCCGCAACTCGTCCGAGGTATCGATACCCGCCCGCGCCATGCGGATTTTTCACCGGCAAGAATAAGGAAACTACGGCGTGGAGCACAGCGCAACGCGCACCGTTTTTATCGAAGGCGTCAAGCCCGAACTCGACGGCGGCCGTTACCCGGTCAAACGCGAAGTCGGCGATCGTTTCGAGGTGTCCGCCGACATCCTGAAGGAAGGTCACGACGTGCTTGCGGCTGTCGTCCGCTACCGCGAAAAGGGCGATGACGGGAACGGCGGCGGCTGGCGCGAGGCGCCGATGCGGTTCGTCGATAACGATCGCTGGGCCGGCAGTTTCGAATTGACGGCCAACACGCGCTATCTGTATACGGTCGTCGCCTGGGCGGATGCGTTTTTGTCGTGGCGCAACGAGTTCCAGAAAAAGTCCGCGGCCGGACAGGATATCCATCTCGAACTCGAGGAAGGGCGCTTGCTGATTGCCGACGCGGTGCCGCGCGCGGCCGCGCCGTTCCGGCAGCAGATCGCGCTGGTCCTCGATCAGTTCGCGGAGGCCGAACACGAACAGCGCATCGAATTGGTGCTGTCTGAGCGCGTGCAGCGCCTGCTGCAGCAGGCGCCGGATCGCAGCCTCGCCACCACTTACGACCGCGAACTCGAAGTGATCGTCGACCGCGTGCGCGCGCGCTTTGCCGCATGGTACGAGATGGTGCCGCGATCGCAGGGCACTGTGCCGGGCAAAAGCGCAACGTTCGCGGACTGCGTTGCGCGCCTGCCTGAAATCAGGAACCTCGGCTTCGATGTCGTCTACCTGACGCCGATTCATCCCATCGGCCGTACGCATCGCAAAGGGCCGAACAATACCCTGAATCCGGGCCCGGACGATCCGGGCAGTTTTTATGCGATCGGCAACGAGGAGGGCGGCCACACGGCGATACACGCCGAACTCGGCACGCTCGATGATTTTCGCAACTTCGTCGTCGAAACGCGCAAGCTCGATATGGAAATCGCGCTCGACATCGCCATCCAGTGTTCGCCGGATCACCCGTATATCGCGGAACATCCGGAGTGGTTCAGCTATCGCCCCGACGGCACCATAAAGCACGCCGAGAACCCGCCCAAGAAATACCAGGACATCGTCAATGTCAATTTCTACGGCGAACATCGCGAAGCGTTGTGGCGTGAATGGCGCAACGTGTTTCTGTTCTGGATAAAGCAGGGCGTCAGGATATTCCGCGTCGATAATCCGCACACCAAACCCGTGCAATTCTGGGAATGGCTGATCGCGGACGTGCAGCACGCCCATCCGGATGTCATATTCCTGGCCGAAGCCTTCACCCGGCCGAAACTGCTGCAGGCTCTCGCGAAGGCTGGCTTCACGCAGTCCTATACGTATTTCACCTGGCGAAATTTCAAGCAGGAGCTGACCGAGTACCTGACGGAACTGACGCAGACCGAGGTGCGCGAATATTTGCGTCCGAATTTCTTCGTCAGCACGCCGGATATCCTGCCGGGCTTTCTGCAGACCGGCGGCCGACCGGCGCACCAGATACGTCTGATCCTGGCTGCCACGCTGTCGAGCGTCTACGGTATCTACAACAGCTTCGAGTTGTGCGAAAACGCGGCGGTGCCGGACAGCGAGGAATTCCTGCATTCGGAAAAGTACGAATACAAGGTATGGGATTGGGATCGCCCTGGCAACATCAAGGATTACATCGCCGCGATCAATCGCATTCGCGCCGAAAACCCGGCGCTGCACGAATTCGAAAACCTGCGCTTTTATCCGGCCGACGACGACAACATATTGTTCTACGGCAAGGCCGACCGCGATCGCGCTAATCTCATTTTTATCGCCGTCAATCTCGATCCGTTCGAGCCGCATCAGGCGGTGCTCGAGTTTCCGCTGGCCGAAATGGGGATAAAGCGCGACCGCACGTTCCAGGTCGAGGAATTGTTGAGCGGTAAAAAGCATTTGTGGCGCGGCGCAAGGCACAGCGTCGATCTCGATCCGCAGGTGAATCCGGCGGAGATTTACCGGATCAGTCCGTGGGCGTACAAAGAATATGCGGAACCGTGTTTTTAGCGGATGCCGTTCCGGACGCGCCGAGCGCGCGCCGGAATCCAGTGCTTCAGACCGGTGGATTCCAGCGGTCGCGGGAATGACATCCGTGTTGTTTGCCGCTTCCCAATTCCCGATTTCCTAAAATGCTCTCCAACGATCCCTTCTGGTACAAGGACGCCATCGTTTACCAGTTGCACGTCAAGGCGTTTTTCGACAGCAACAACGACGGTCTCGGCGATTTTGCCGGCCTGATCCAGAAGCTCGATTACATTCAGGACCTCGGCGTCAATACGCTGTGGTTGCTGCCGTTTTACCCGTCGCCGATGCGCGACGACGGCTATGACATCGCCGACTACCGCAACATCCATCCCGACTACGGCACCATGCACGACTTCCGCCAGTTCGTGCGCGAAGCCCACAAGCGCGATTTGCGCGTGATTACCGAGCTCGTCATCAATCACACATCGGACCAGCACCCGTGGTTTCAGGCTGCGCGCGCCGCGCCGGCCTGTTCGTCGAAGCGTGATTTCTACGTCTGGAGCGACGACGACAAGAAGTTCGCCGACACGCGCATCATTTTCACCGATACCGAAACCTCGAACTGGGCGTGGGATCCTGTAGCGCGCCAGTATTATTGGCATCGGTTTTTTTCGCACCAGCCCGACCTGAACCACAACAATCCGCAGGTGGTGAAAGCCGTGATCCGCGTCATGCGCTTCTGGTTCGATGCCGGCGTCGACGGCATGCGGCTCGATGCGATTCCGTATCTGACCGTGCGCGAAGGCACCCATAACGAGAATCTGCCCGAGACGCATGCCGTGCTGAAGCAGATGCGCGCGGCGCTCGATCAGCATTATGCGAATCGCATGTTTCTGGCCGAGGCCAATCAATGGCCGGAGGACGTGCGCGATTATTTCGGCAATGGCGACGAATGCCATATGGCGTATCACTTTCCGCTGATGCCGCGCATCTACATGGCGGTCGCCCAGGAAGACCGCCATCCGATCGTCGATATTCTGCGCCAGACGCCGTCGATTCCGGACAACTGCCAGTGGGCGATTTTCCTGCGCAATCACGATGAACTGACCCTGGAAATGGTCACCGACAGCGAGCGCGACTACATGTACCAGATTTACGCGACCGACAAGCGCATGCGCGTCAATGTCGGCATCCGCCGCCGGCTGGCGCCGCTGATGCAGAACAATCGCGATACCATAGCGCTCGTCAACAGTCTCCTCATGTCGATGCCCGGTTCGCCGATCCTGTATTACGGCGACGAGATCGCGATGGGCGACAACATTTATCTCGGCGACCGCAACGGCGTGCGCACGCCGATGCAATGGAGCTCCGACCGCAACGCCGGCTTTTCACGTGCCGATCCGGCACGCCTGTTTCTGCCGCCGATCATGGACCCTGTCTATGGCTACGAAGGCGTCAATGTCGAAGCGCAAAGCCGCAGTCCGTCTTCACTTTTGAACTGGATGAAGCGGCTGATCGCGGTGCGCAAAGCCTATCAGGCGTTCGGCCGCGGCACGCTGACCCTGCTGCGCCCGGGCAATCGCAAAGTGCTCGCCTACGTGCGCGAATATGGCGACGAAGTGATCCTGTGTGTGGCAAATCTTTCGCGCTCGGCGCAGCCGGCCGAACTCGATCTCGTCTCTTATAAAAACCTGGTGCCGATCGAGCTCGTCGGCCGCACGCCGTTTCCGCCGATCGGCGACCTGCCGTACTTCCTGACTTTGCCGGGTTACGCGTTTTACTGGTTCAGCCTCGCGACCGAGGCCGCGGGTCCGCGCTGGCACGAGGAACGCCTGCCGCGCACTGAACTACCGGTTCTGGTGATAGCCTCCGGCGCAAGAAACGTCACCGCGGCCACTGCGCACAACGAAGTGTTGCAGCGCTTGCTCGAAACGCCGGCGCGCCAGCAACTCGAACGCGAAGTCTTGCCGGCCATGCTGTCGTCGCAACGCTGGTTTGCGCTCAAAGGCGCCGCGATCACCGGTATCGAACTCGCCCATGCCGTGCTGTTCGAGCACGGCGATAGCGCATGGCTGCTCGGTTGGGCGAGCGTGCATACGGCGGAGCAGGGCAGCCAGTGTTATTTCGTGCCGATATCCGTGGCGTGGGACAGCGATGACGCCGACGGCAAGCCGGGCGCGACGCGTAATCCCTATGCGCGCATCCGTATGAAATCGCGGACCGGTATGTTGTACGACGCTTTTTTCGACGATGCCTTCTGCCGCGCGATGGCGGGTGCGATGCACGATAATCGCGAGATCGCCAGCGGCGCCGGGCGGCTGCGCTTTCACGCAACCGCCGTGTTCGACGAACTCGCCGGCGATGGCGACATGACCTTGCGCAGGCTCGGCATCGAGCAGAGCAATACCTCGGTCGTCATCGGCGAACGCCTGATTCTGAAGGGCTACCGGCGGCTGATCGAGGGCCGCAATCCCGAGCTCGAGATCGGTCAGTTCCTGACTCAGACCGCGCCGGCGGTACGCATCCCGCCGCTCGCCGGCGCGCTCGAGTATTGCGAAGGTGAAGACAAAGTGATCACGTTGGCCGCGCTGCAGGGTTATATCGGCAATCAGGGCGATGGCTGGTCTTATACGCTGTCGTATCTCGAACGCTTCCTCGATGCGCGGCTGCTGAAAGATCGCGACAGCCGGCCCGCCGCCGATGCCCACGCGGTTTATCTGATGCTGATGCGTGTGCTCGGGCAACGTACGGTCGAACTGCACGCCGCGCTCGCGGTGCCGCACGGCAACCCGGATTTCGATCCGGAGCCCGTCAGCGCGGACGATGTCCAGCGCTGGAGTGCGCGCGTCGCGGAAGATGCGCGAGTCACCCTCAAGTCGCTCGATCAAAGCCTTTCCGGATTGTCGGACGCAGCCCGTACCGTTGCCGACGGCGTGCTCGCCGACACCGCGGCGCTGATTGCGCGCATCGAGCAAAGCGCGCGGATGAAATGGAATCCCGTCTCCGCAGGGTCCGCACAGGATGCAATGAAAACGCGCTACCACGGCGACTTTCATCTCGGTCAAGTGCTGATCGCACACAACGATGTCGTCATCGTCGACTTCGAAGGCGAACCGGCGCGCCCGCTTGCTGAGCGGCGTGTCAAGCATTCGCCGCTGCGCGATGTCGCCGGCATGCGCCGCTCGCTGAATTACGCGGCGAACGAATCGGTGCTGCGGCTGGCGGCCGATCGGCCGCGCGACCGACCGTTGCTCGCGGAACTTGCCGCCGACTGGGAAAGACAGGCGGCTACCGGCTTTCTGGAAAGTTACGGCGGGCCGCCGGACGCCTGGTCTGATGAAGTGCGCAGCCTGCTCGATCTTTTCACTTTCGAAAAAGCGCTGTACGAAGTCCGCTATGAACTGGCCAACCGTCCCGACTGGGTACAGATTCCGCTGAACGGGATTGCCGAACTGCTCGGCTTGAATATCGCAATCAATCCTGACACTACGAAGCCGTGAACGAAAAAGTTTTGGCGATGGTGATGGCGGGCGGCGAGGGCAGCCGGCTGCACCCGCTGACGGCGGAACGCTCCAAGCCATCGGTGCCATTTGGCGGCCGCTACCGCATCGTCGATTTCGTGCTGAGCAATTTGATCAATTCCGAAATCAACTCGATCTATCTGCTGGTGCAATACAAATCGCAATCGCTGATCGAGCACGTGCGCCAGTCGTGGGTGCTGTCGCCGATGCTTCCGGCGCAATTCGTGACCATCGTGCCGCCGCAGATGCTGGCCGGCGAGGAATGGTTTCAGGGCACCGCCGATGCCGTACGGCAAAATCTGAATCTGATCTACCAGCACAAGCCCGATCTCGTCGCCGTGTTCGGGGCCGATCATATTTACCGGATGGATCTGCGGCAGATGATCGCGTTCCATCTGGACAACGATTGCGATGTGTCGGTCGCAGCACTCCCGGTGCCGATAGAACAGGCGTCCGCGTTCGGCGTCATCACCGCCGATGCCGATGGCAAGATCGCCGAGTTTCTCGAAAAGCCAAAATCGCCGCCGCCGATGCCCGGCGACCCGGCGCGCGTATACGCGTCGATGGGCAATTATTTATTTCGGACCGAGACGCTGGTCGCGGCGCTCGAATCGGATCAGAGCCAGCACGAGAACGATTTCGGGCGCCATGTGTTGCCGCGCCTGATCGGCGATCACAAGGTTTACGCGTACGACTTCGGCCAGAACAAGATACCGGGCGCGAAAGCTTACGAGGAAGTGAACTACTGGCGCGATGTCGGTACCATCGAAGCGTATTTCGACGCGCACCAGGACGTGCTGGGCCGCGAACCGCGCTTCGACGTACGCAATCGGCAGTGGCCGATTTATTCGTCGAGCTATCAGGGCCCGGTCGCCAAAATCCTGAGCGGCAATATTTCCAACAGCATTGTGGGCGGCGGCGCGTTGGTTAGCGGCGCCAGTGTAAAAAACACCATCCTGCGCCGCGAGGTTACGCTCGAAGAGGGCGTCGAGCTCGACCAGTGCATAATCATGGATTACGCGCGCATCGAGCGCGGTTGCCGGCTTCGGCGCGTAATAGTCGATCGCTACAATGTGATCAAGGCCGGCGCCACCATAGGCTACGACGAAGCAGCCGACCGCCAGCGCTATCACGTTTCGGACTCGGGCATCGTCGTGATAGGCCGCGGCAAGCGCGGGCTCGACCGCGGCTATGCGATATAGACGCGCCTTGGTATGGACGAGGATGTGAAAGTATGGCATCGCGGCTTGCGCAGCGGAATATCGGCAGCCGTGGAACACCGATCGGGCGGTGCTTGCCACTGCACATTCATCTGTTTTTTTGTAAACTCTACCATTCCTGCCCATCGTTCCCGGACCCAGATTTCCTTTTGGAAACAAATGGATTTGAGGTCGTGGTACGAGTACGCCAATGGCATAGGAATTGCCTAAGCTAACGACGGCATTGCAAGGTTTTCAAGAGTTGCGCGGAGGAAGCCAACCGTGCAGCAGAAGAAGGCAGTTGCTTCCGTTGCCGCGTGCGGGCTACCCACTCGCGCGTCGATCCGAAACAGGCGTCCGGTGAAAGCCGGAGAATCGAAGTTATTTAACCAGGAGAGGAGCAAATGATTAATTTTATTATCTGGATTGTATTGGGCGGCATCATCGGATGGCTGGCGAGTAAAGTGATGAAAACGGATGCTCAACAGGGCGTGATTTTGAATATCGTAGTCGGCATCGTCGGCGCATTCCTCGGCGGCTGGCTTTTGTCCCCGTTATTCGGAATGGGCAGCCTGAGTGAAGGCAACTTCAGTTTGCCGGCGTTGTTCATTGCGTTTTTGGGCGCCGTCATTCTGCTCGCCATCGTCAACCTGATACGCCGCGGCAGCGTCCGTTAGTATTGCACTCGTCCGCCGGCGTCTGCGCTGCTCCTCGGCCGAGTCGCCAGGCGCCGCTGGATCATGTGGACCGGCAATGCAGAGGCTCGCGCGCTGCATTCGTCGGCCGCGTACTTGGTCTGCTCGCTTGGTTCGGTAAGCGAGCTTCAAACCCCGGCATGCCGGGGTTTTGTTTCGTCTGTCTGTTCGGCCGTGCGATGATCCGCGGAGTGATCTGAAAACAGCACCAGGCTGTCGTCAGCACGATAACGCCGAACGGCGCAGTCCGTGGTTCGATATCGCTCCGCCATCCCGCCCAATGAGATAGTGAAAGTGCCACACTGGCGTCGTGCCTATGCGCTTTGCTAGAGCGCCCATCATCGAAAGGAAACCAATTGCCTTATCCGAATCTCGCAGTATGGCCTGGACAACCCTATCCGCTCGGCGCGACCTGGGATGGCGAAGGCGTGAACTTCAGCCTTTTTTCCGACAACGCGACCGGCGTCGAGCTATGCCTGTTCGATGCCAAAGGCCGGCAGCAGGCGCATCGCATCGATATGCCGGAAAAAACCCACCGCGCCTGGCACTGTTATCTGCCGCAGGTTCGCCCCGGCCAATTGTACGGCTATCGCGTGCACGGACCTTACGAGCCCAGGAATGGCCATCGCTTCAATCCGAACAAGCTGCTGTTCGATCCCTACGCCAAAAATATCGTCGGCGGGATGAACTGGAGCGACGCGCAGTTCGGCTATCGCATCGGCTCGGAGCGGGCCGACCTGTCGTTCGATCGGCGCGATTCGGCGCCCGGCATGCCGAAATGCCAGGTCATCGATGCGGCTTTCACGTGGGGTAACGACAAGCCGCCGCGCGTGCCATGGAATGACACTGTCATTTACGAAACGCATGTCAAGGGTTTTACGGTCAAGCATCCGGAAGTCCCGGAAAGGTTGCGCGGCACCTATGGGGCGCTGGCGACCGAACCGGTCATCGAGCATCTGCGGCGGCTCGGCGTTACGACTGTCGAACTGATGCCGGTGCAGCGTTTTATCAACGACCGTCACCTGATCGACAAAGGTTTGAGCAATTTCTGGGGCTACAATTCGATTGGATTTTTCGCGCCCGATGCGCGCTATTCGGTCGGCGATCCGGTGAACGAATTCCGCACCATGGTAAAGACGCTGCACAGCGCCGGCATCGAGGTCATTCTCGATGTCGTTTACAACCATACCGCCGAAGGCAATCATCAAGGGCCGACCCTGTCGTTTCGCGGCATCGACAACGCGTCGTATTACCGGCTGGTCGACGGCGATTTGCGCCATTACATGGATTACACGGGCACCGGCAATACGCTGAACATGACGCATCCGCGCGCGCTGCAATTGGTCATGGATTCGCTGCGCTATTGGGTCCATGAAATGCACGTCGATGGTTTCCGCTTCGATCTGGCTTCGACGCTCGCGCGCGAATTGCATGAAGTCGACAAGCTCGGCGCATTCTTCGACATCATCCAGCAGGACCCGGTCATTTCGCAGGTCAAGCTGATCGCCGAGCCATGGGATCTCGGCGAGGGCGGCTATCAGGTCGGCAATTTTCCGGTCGGCTGGACGGAATGGAACGGCAAGTATCGCGATGATGTGCGTTCCTACTGGAAAGGCGACGGCGGGCTGATCGGCGATCTCGCCTATCGGCTGGCCGGCTCCAGCGATCTGTACGAATCGGGCGGCAGGCGGCCTTATGCCAGCGTCAATTTCATCACCGCGCACGACGGCTTTACCCTGCACGATCTGGTCAGCTTTAACGACAAGCACAATGAGGCCAATGGCGAGGACAATCGCGATGGCGAAAGCCATAACCGCAGCTGGAACTGCGGCGCCGAAGGCCCCACCGACGATCCCGCGATCAACGCGCTGCGCGAGCAGCAGAAGCGAAATTTTCTGGCGACGTTATTCCTGTCGCAGGGCGTGCCGATGATCGTCGCCGGCGACGAAATGGGGCGTACGCAGCGCGGCAACAATAATGCCTATTGCCAGGATAACGAAATCAGCTGGTTCGACTGGTATCTCGATTCCACCGCCCTGGCCCTGATGGCATTCGCGCAACGTATGATCAGCCTGCGTGCGCGCCATCCAGTGCTGCATCGCCGCCACTTTTTTCAGGGCCAGCATATCCCCGAAGTCAATGTCAAAGGCATCCTGTGGCTGACGCCGGCTGGTACCGAGATGAGCGACGAGGAATGGAGCGTCGGCTTCGCGCGTTGCCTCGGGCTGCTGTTATCAGGCGACGCCGGCGAGGAACGCAATGAGCGCGGCCGTCACGAATACGACGATCATTTCCTGATTCTGCTGAATGCGCATCACGAGGAAATCCCGTTCGTGATACCCGCTTACGGCGAAACCGCGCACTGGGACCTCGTCATGGATACCACCTTCGAAGGCGGGCTGAAGCGCGGTCCGCGCGTCGATCCCGGAACTCCTTACGCGCTGAAAGGGCGCTCGGTCGCCATATTCACGCAGACCAATCCGAATTCGCGCAGACCAGGTTATGAGAGTTGAGGCGCGGCCCCTGTTCCCGATCTCCGCCTGACGAAAGCACCATGAAAACACAACACAGGATGCCGTTTGGCGCCGAAGTCCTCGACGATGGCGCGGTGCGCTTTGCGCTGTGGGCGCCGGACGCGAAATCGGTCGAGCTGTGCCTGGAACAGGACGGCGCGGAGAAGTTGATCGCGATGCCGGCGGGCGCGGACGGTTTCTTTCGACTGACTACCGCGGAAGCGTCCGCCGGCAGCCGATATCGCTATCGCATCGATCAGGACTTGCGGGTTCCCGATCCGGCGTCGCGCTTCAATGTCGATGACGTGCACGGCGCCAGCGTCGTCATCGATCCGTGCGCGTACCGGTGGACTGACGCTGAATCGGACTGGCGCGGGCGGCCGTGGAATGAAGCCGTTATCTACGAACTCCATCTCGGCACATTCACCGCCGACGGTACGTTCCGCGCCGCTATCGCGCGCCTCGATTACCTGGCGGAACTCGGCGTCACGGCGCTTGAAATCATGCCGGTCGCCGATTTCCCCGGACGCAATAACTGGGGTTATGACGGCGTCCTGCTGTTCGCTCCGGAAAGCCGCTACGGCACGCCCGATGACTTCAAGGCGCTGATCGAGGCGGCCCATGCGCGCGGTCTGATGGTGCTGCTTGACGTCGTCTACAACCACTTTGGCCCCGATGGCAACTACCTGAATGCGTATGCCTCGCAATACTTCACGGAGCACTTCCACACGCCATGGGGCGCCGCGGTCAATTTCGGCGACGAGGGCAGCCGCGCGGTGCGAGATTTCTGCATCCACAACGTGCTTTACTGGCTCGAGGAATACCAGCTCGACGGGCTGCGCTTCGACGCCGTGCACGAAATTCGCGACGAGTCGCCGAAAAATATTCTGTGCGAAATCGCCGAAGCTGTGCAGCGGGGGCCGGCCGCCGAGCGTCATATTCATCTGGTTCTCGAGAATGACCACAACGCGGCATCGTTCCTGAAGCGCGGCGTCGATGGCGCGCCGCGCTGGTACACGGCGCA
Source organism: Burkholderiales bacterium (assembly GCA_013695435.1). NCBI lineage: Bacteria > Pseudomonadati > Pseudomonadota > Betaproteobacteria > Burkholderiales > Burkholderiales bacterium. The sequence continues at coordinate 16,980 of JACDAM010000086.1, forward strand.
ATGGAACGACGACTTTCACCATGCCATGCACGTGCTGCTGACCAATGAAACCGATGGCTACTATTGCGATTACGCGGAAGCGCCGGCGCGTTACCTGGCGCGGGCGCTGGCCGAAGGGTTTGCGTATCAGGGCGAAACATCGAAGCATCGCGACGGCGCCGCGCGCGGCGAGCCGAGCGCAGATCTGCCGCCGACCGCTTTCGTTTCGTTTCTGCAGAATCACGATCAGGTCGGTAATACCGCGTTCGGTTTGCGCATCGACGCTTCGACTGAAGTCGCCGCGATGCGCGCCGCGACGACTGTGCTGCTGCTCTCGCCGATGCCGCCACTGCTGTTCATGGGACAGGAATTCGCCGCCGATCAGCCGTTTCCGTTTTTCTGCGATTTCGGGCCGCCGCTGTGCGATCTCGTCACCGCCGGCCGGCGCAAGGAATTCGAGCGCTTTCCGGCATTCCGCGACCCCGAGGCGCAACAGAAAATTCCCGATCCGAACGCGCCCGAAACCGCGCGGTCGGCGGTGCTCGACTGGTCCGTGCTGGATCGCGACGATCATCGCGGCTGCTTCGAATTCCATCGGGCGTTGCTGCAATTGCGCCGCATCGAAATCGCGCCGCGCCTGTCGGGCGTGAAGGGTGGCGCCGCGCATTATCGAATGTTTACCGCCCATGCATTTCAGGTCACCTGGCAACTCGGCGATGGTTCTTACCTGACCCTGAGCGCGAATCTGTGCGGGACGCCGGCGCCCAAACTGCTGAAACCAGAAGGCGAGCTGCTGCGCGCCGAACCGGAGAAGGCCGCGCAGGAATTCCGGCACGGCAGCTTGCCGGCGTGGTCGGCGCTCTGGCATCTGGCGCGGCCGCCGCGATGAAGGCCAGGGAAAATCTCCGCCCGGACGTCAGAAGAAAACCCGGTGATGGCTAAACAGGAGCCGCTGAAGCCGTTGTCGCCAAGCCCGCTGCAGCAACTCGCGCAAAAGGCTGGTATCGCCGCCGAATACACCGATATTTGGGGTGGCCGGCAGCGCACCAGCGACGAGGTCTTGCTCGGTCTTTTGAGCGCGCTGCACATCGACGCCGAGCACTCGAAAAGCGTGCCGCAACGCGCGCAGGAACTCGACGACAAAAGCTGGCTGACGCCATTGCCACCGGTGCAACTGGCGAGCGTCAATGCGGCCACAACCCGCATCGCACTCACTTTGCCGGTTGGGCAGGCAGAGCGGACGCTGCGCTGGACCTTGATCGAAGAAAGCGGGCAACGCCATAACGGAACACTCGTTGCCGCGAATCTCGACGTGCTCGAGCGACGCAGGATAGGCGACGTGCGCTATGCGCGCACCAGCTTCACGCTGCCGCAAACGCCGGAGGCCGGCTATCACCGCTTCGCACTCGACGAACCGGCTGCGGTGATGTCGCTGATCGTGGCGCCCGAGCGCTGTTATGTTCCGGATGCGCTCGAAAACGATGCGCGTTTGTGGGGTGTGTCGACGCAGCTTTATGCGCTGCGCTCGGCGCGCAATTGGGGCATCGGCGATTTCACGGATTTACGCGAGCTCCTGAAAATTTGCCATACCGCGGGTGCTGCCATCGTCGGCATCAATCCGCTGCACGCGTTGTTTCCGCACAACCCGGTCCATGCCAGCCCATACAGTCCGTCGTCGCGCTTGTTCCTGAATTACCTGTACCTCGATGTTGAAGCCATTGCCGATTTCAGCGAGAACCAGGCGGTGCGCGAATTCGTCTACGCGCCGGATTTCGCGCAAAGATTGCAGGCGCTGCGGCAATCCGAGCTTGTCGACTATCCTGCAGTCGCCGCCGTCAAGTTTCCGGTGCTGGAAATGCTGTACAAACATTTCACTGAGAAACATCTCGAGACGCCGGAGGCTGGCGCAGAGGCTGGTAGAGAGGTTGGTGATGCGGCGGCCATCGCGAAATCCGCGCGCGGAAAGGCTTTTGTCGCGTACGCGGATCGCAGCCATGACGCTTTGGAGCGCCATGCATTGTTCGAGGCCCTGCAGGAACATTTTTTCGTATCCGATAACACGATCTGGGGATGGCCTGTCTGGCCGAAGGCGTACCGTGATCCGGACGGCGCCGCGGTCGCAGCGTTTGCCGCCGGGCATCGCGCGCGCATCGGCTTTTACAAGTATCTGCAATGGCAGGCCGAAATTCAGTTCGAGGCGGCAAACAAACTTTCCGCCGAGCTTGGCTTGCTGGTCGGCCTGTATCAGGATCTGGCGCTCGGTGTCGATCGCGCCGGCGCCGAGGCGTGGGCCGACCAGAGCGTTTACGCGCTCGACGCCAGCGCCGGCGCGCCGCCCGACGAATATACGCCGGAAGGGCAGAACTGGGGCCTGCCGCCGTTCGATCCTTATGCGTTGCGTCAGGCCGCCTATGTGCCTTTTATCGCAATCCTGCGCCACACCATGCGCCACGCATCGGCGCTGCGCATCGATCATGTCATGTGCCTGCTGCGGCTTTACTGCATTCCGCAGGGCGGCCCCGCAGGCGCTTATGTCTATTACCCGCTGCACGAATTGCTGGCGATCGTCGCACTCGAAAGCCGGCGCAATCGCTGCATGGTGATTGGCGAGGATCTCGGCACCGTTCCCGAAGAAATTCGCAGCGCGCTGCAACCGGCCGGCGTGCTGTCGTACCGCTTGTTCCATTTCGAGAAAGAAGACGGCGAGCGCCTGTGCCCGCCGTCGGCTTATCCGCGCCAGGCGCTGGTCGCCGCGGGCACGCACGATCTGGCGACGCTCGCCGGCTTCTGGAAAGGCCTGGATCTGTCGGCGCGAAGTTCGCTCGGGCTGTTCCCCGGCCCGGCACAACGCGCGCAGCAGGTATTGGCGCGCGCAACCGCCCGCTCGGCGATCCTGCTCGCGCTCGAGCAGGAAGGCTTGTTGCCGGCCGGTATGACCGCGGATGGCACGCCGCCGGGCGAAATGAGCCCGGAACTTGCGCTCGCCATTCAGACGTTTCTGGCACGCACGCCGTCGATGATCATGATCGCGCAACTCGAAGACATCGGCGGCCCGATCGAGCAGATGAATTTGCCCGGCACCACCAATCAATATCCGAACTGGCGGCGCAAAAACACGCTGGCGCTCGAGCACCTGGGCGAAGATCCGCGCTTTGGCGCGCTTGTCGATATGCTGCGGCGCGAGCGCGGCGTGGTGATGCGGCGCGCCGAATCCGATAGCGCGCGCAAAAGCGGGCCGGTGATTCCGCTTGCGACTTACCGCCTGCAATTCAACCGCGACTTCACGTTCGACGACGCCGCCCGGCTGGTGCCGTATCTGGCGCAACTCGGCATCTCGCATATTTATGCATCGTCGTACCTGAAGGCGCGCCCGGGCAGCAGGCACGGCTACGATATTATCGATCACCAGTTGTTCAACCCGGAGATCGGCACGCCGGCCGAGTTTGCGCGCCTCGTCGCGACCTTGCGCCGGCACGGCATGAACCAGATTCTCGACATCGTTCCGAACCACATGGGCATCGGCGGGGCCGATAACCGCTGGTGGCTTGATGTCCTGGAAAACGGACCGGCTTCCGAATATGCCGATTTCTTCGACATCGCGTGGGCGCCGCTGAAAGACGAACTGCGCGGCAAGGTGCTGCTGCCTGTCCTCGGCGATCATTACGGAGCCGTACTCGATCGCGGCGCGCTGAAGCTGATCTTCGACTGCGAGCGCGGCGAATTCCACGTCGCCTATTACCAGCACCGCCTGCCGATCGATCCGCGCCAGTATCCGAAAATCCTCGAAGCGCGCAGCGACCGGCTCGCTGCGCGGCTCGGGCCGGATAACAGCAGTGTCATCGAATTTCAAAGCCTCACCACGGCGTTCGCACTGCTGCCCGGACGGGCCGAATCAGCGCCGGAAAAAATCGCCGTGCGCAGCCGCGACAAAGAGCTGCACAAGAAAAGACTGGCTGCGCTGTGCGCTGAATCATCGGCGATTGCGACCTTGATCGAGGAAAACGTCGCGGCGCTGAACGGCAATCCGGATCAGCCGGACAGTTTCCGCGAGCTGCACGAGCTGCTCGAAACGCAGTCGTACCGGCTTGCGTTCTGGCGCGTCGCGTCGGAGGAAATCAACTACCGGCGCTTCTTCGATATCAACGATCTCGCGGCGCTGCGCATGGAGCAGCCCGAGGTGTTCCGCGCAACCCACAGCCTGGTTTTCGATCTGCTGGCGAAAGGCGATATCGAGGGCTTGCGCATTGATCATCCGGACGGTCTGTACGATCCCGCGGAATACTATCGGCGTTTGCAGCAGGCAGCGCCAGCCAACCGCGGCAATGGCGCCGCTAACGGCAAATCGCTGTACGTGGTCGCCGAAAAAATCCTCGCTGTGCACGAACAATTGCCCGAAAGCTGGGCGCTGCACGGCACCAGCGGTTACGACTTCGCAAATCTGGTCAATGCGCTATTCGTCGATCAGGGCAGCGAATCGGCCCTGTCGCGCACGTATTCGCAATTCATCGGCGGCGAACGCACCGATTTCGACGAGCTCGTTTACGTCAGCAAGATGCGCATCATGCAGGGTGCTATGGCCGGTGAGCTCAATGTGCTGGCCAATCTGCTGAACCGGATTTCGGAATCGAGCCGCTATACGCGCGATTACACGCTATCGAGTCTGCGCGCTGCGTTGATGGAAGTCGTCGCGTGTTTTCCCGTCTATCGCACCTACGTGACGCAGCGGCGCGTGCGTCCCGAAGACCGGCGTTATATCGAATGGGCAATCGGCGCCGCGCGCAAAAAAAGCAGCGCGACCGATCTCGCTATTTTCGATTTCGTTCAAGCCATGCTGCTTCTCGAATTCAAACCGCGAGCCGATTCCGCATACCGCGCCGCCGTGACCCAGTTCGCAATGAAGTTCCAGCAGTTCACGAGCCCGGTTATGGCCAAAGGTTTCGAAGATACCGCGCTGTACATCTATCACCGTCTGACCTCGTTGAACGAAGTCGGCGGCGATCCGCGCCGCTTCGGTATTTCGCTCGCGGCATTCCATTACGCCAACCAGCAGCGCGCGCGGCAGTGGCCGCATGCAATGCTCGGCACCTCGACGCACGACAGCAAGCGTTCGGAGGACGTGCGCGCGCGCATCGATGTGCTGTCGGAACTGGCCGATGAATGGCAAACGCGGGTAACGCGCTGGAGCCGTATCAATCGCAGCCGCAAGGGCAGGGTGGGGGGGCGCGCGGCGCCGAGCAAGAATGCCGAATATCTGCTGTATCAAACGCTGATTGGCAGTTGGCCGCTCGAGGAAATGGACGAGGCCGGCCGGCACAACTATGTCGACCGCATAACCACCTACATGATCAAGGCCGCGCGCGAATCGAAAACCAATACGAGCTGGCTGAATCCGGACGAAGCCTACGAAGACGGCATGAAGCGGTTCGTTGCATCCGTGCTCGCCGACCCGCAAAGAGATCTGTTCCTCGCCGACTTCGTTCCGTTTCAGCAGCGGGTTTCGCGCCTCGGCTTTTACAACAGCCTGAGTCAGTTATTGCTGAAAATGACGGTTCCCGGCGTGCCGGATTTCTATCAGGGCAACGAGGTATGGGATTTCAGCCTGGTAGACCCCGACAACCGGCGCGCAGTCGACTATGCGCGGCGCAGCGCGCTGCTCGATGCGCTGGGCAAGCGTCATGGCCCTGACGATGGCGAATCGCATACCGAATCGAACGGCGACGCGAAGCTGTCGCTGGCCCGCGAACTAGCCGCCAACATGCACGACGGCCGTATCAAGCTATACGTGACCGAACAAGGGTTGAAAACGCGGGCGCGTTTCGCCGCAGTGTTTCAGCAAGGCGATTATTCGCCGCTGGCGAGCGAAGGACCGAAGGCGCAACATATTTGCGCTTTTTCGCGTTCGCATGAAGGAATTCGGATTATCGTCGCCGTGCCGCGACTGATCGGGGGCCTCATCAAGGCTTCCGCGCAGGGGTTGGCGGATGGATCGGACGTACAAGGGTGGCGAGAAGTGTGGACAGAAACGGTGGTGCAACTCCCGGCTGGCAATGGGCCGCAGCGCTATCGCAACGTGTTTACCGGCGAGCCCGTCGAGGATGAACAACGAGACATTAACCGCGTTATTCGCGCCGCCGCCTTATTCGAGAATTTCCCGCTCGCCTTACTCGTCGGTTATTGAACTCTTGCTCGTACCAAAAAGAGGAGACTGGCACGCATAAAGCCAAAACGTCATTTCCGCGCACCGCTCACTTGGGCGCGGGCGGATTGCTGCGTGACGCCATCGCTTTAGAGCTTAAATTTTTGCCGATCGCAGCCAGCCAACGCCGAGGCGGCTAGCGCCATGCCGAGTAAAACTAAATCGTTGCGTGTCATGCGCCATTTTCCTCATCGTTTCTGGTTTCCGCGCGCGGAAATGCACGCGAAAACCGCTTCTGACATCTGGCGATTGCCGATCTCTGCGAAACGCAGAACCGGTAAGCCGCTTACGTGATGCCGGCGCGTTACCGGCCAGTTCGTTTCCTGCTGCAAAGCTCCTGTTGTCAGGCTTGCGCTATCCCGGTTGCCAATTCGTCGGCTGACGATCGCTTAACCGACGCGCTCGCTCAAACCCGGCTTGACCGCGATGTACAGCGTGCTTTCACCGCGGCGCACGAGTAGCGCGACGGGTTGTTCGGCGCTGTTCTGGCCGATCAGCTTGTCGAACTGCTCGGTGCTGCCGACTTCCTTGTCATTGACCGCGAGAATCACATCGCCTTCGCGGATGCCGGCTTTGGCTGCCGAGCCCTGCACCGACTGCACGATCAACCCGGTCGACTTGGTTTGACTGCGCTGCTCGGGGCTCATTTCATTCAACACAAGACCAAGCCGGTTGGCTGTCCGCTCCGGCGCTTGTTCGGCGCGCGCGGCGACTTTCTCGGACGGTATTTCGCCGACGACGACTTTGATGTCCTGCATGCTGCCGTCGCGCCAGACCTGAACGTTGGCGGTACTTCCAGGCTTGGTCGTGCCGACGACACGCGGCAACTCGATCGAGCTTTCGACGGGCTTGCCTTCGTATTGCAGAATCACGTCGCCGCGTTTCAGGCCAGCTTTCTCCGCCGGACTGCCGGGCTCGACCGACGCAACCAGCGCGCCGTTCGAATCTTTCAGACCGAACGATTTGGCCAATTCGGGCGTCACCTGCTGAATGACAACGCCGAGCCGGCCGCGCGTCACCTTGCCGGTTGCTTGCAGTTGCTTGCTGATATCCATCGCGACTTCGATCGGAATCGCAAACGACACGCCCTGATATCCGCCGGTCCGGCTATAGATTTGCGAGTTGATGCCGATTACTTCACCCTTCAGATTCAACAATGGTCCGCCGGAATTTCCCGGATTGACGGCAACGTCGGTCTGGATAAACGGCACATAGGAATCGTCGGGCAGGGAACGACCCTTGGCGCTGACGATGCCGGCCGTCACACTGTTCGCGAAGCCGAATGGCGAACCAATCGCCGCCACCCACTCGCCGACCTTGACGCCGCTCGAATTGCCGATCGTGACCTTCGGCAGCTTGGTCGCGTCGACCTTGATCAGGGCGACATCGGTGCGCTTGTCGATGCCGATGACCTTGGCTTTGTATTCGGCCTTGCCGTCCGCCATTTTTACCGTCACTTCGTCGGCATCGGCGACGACGTGCGCATTGGTCAGAATATAGCCGTCTTCGCTGATGATGAAGCCAGAACCCAAGCCTTGGGCCTGGAATTCCCGCGGATCAGCGCCTGGCCTTTCCGGGCCTTGGCCAGGTCCCCCCGGCACACCCGGACCGCCTGGCCCCGGCATGGCTCCGGGCGGCGCGAAGCGCTTGAAGAATTCGAAGAACGGATCGTCCTCGTTCATGCCAGGAAATTGTGGCATACCGGCTTTGGCGGTGCGTGTGGTGCTGATATTGACGACGGCATCGCCTTCTTTCTCGACCAGCGACGCGAAATTCGGCAGGCGCTCGGGTGGGACTATGTTCTCGCCGGTTTGCTGCGCCGGTCCGATGGCGAGAGCCTGCGAGATCGGCGATTGGTTCGGTGAACATGCCGCAAGGCCGACGGACAGCGCGGCAGTCGCGGCGGCTAACTTTGTTGCTCTAAACATTCAACTTCTCCTCCAGTGAGAAAGCGCATACAGGTTTGAGGCTCATATACAGGTTTGAGCCCTCACATCCTGAAATGTTCACTTGCGCCAGAATCCCTTGCGGAAGCGTATTCGATCGGGCTTTAAACTCGACAATGAACTCTCGACTACGCCTCTGACTATCGCCGGCGCGGCTAAGTTCAGGTGCGCCGTGCCCGTGCGTGTCCGGCGGCAAATGCATGCGCCGGTTTTGCTGGCTTATAATAGCGATCCCTTTGGCGCGGTCTGGACAGACTGTGCGCTGCGCCTACGGGTTCGTCCGAACAGGTTGCGCGCAGCTCAGAATCCGCGAGCTATGAACTGGTTCAAATACGCATCTCCACAGAATTTCTATGCATTGGCTGGCCAGCTCGCGCCGTGGTTCGCGCTCGCGGCTATATCACTCGGCATCGCCGGTCTGTACATCGGCTTTTTCATCGCGCCGACCGATGCGCAGCAGGGCGAAGCCTATCGCATCATATTTATCCATGTGCCGGCAGCCTGGATGTCGATGCTGATCTATGTGGTCATGGCAGTGTGGGCGGGTATCGGTTTCGCGCTGAATACGCGCCTGTCATCGATGATGGCGAGCGCGCTGGCGCCGACCGGCGCGATGTTTACTTTCGTTGCCCTGGTGACGGGCTCGGCGTGGGGCAAACCGACATGGGGAACCTGGTGGGTGTGGGATGCGCGATTGACCTCGGAATTGATCCTGCTGTTTCTTTATCTCGGCTTTATTTCGCTGCAAGCCGCCATCGACGATCCGCGCCGCGCCGACAAGGCCGGGGCGCTGCTCGTGTTGCTCGGTGTCGTGAATATTCCGATCATCTACTTTTCGGTGCAATGGTGGAACACCCTGCATCAGGGCGCATCGGTCAGCCTGACTTCAGCGCCAACCATGGCGACAACCATGCTGAGCGGCATGCTGATTATGACGTTTGCATTGTGGAGCTACAGTATCGCAGCGGTGCTGGCTCGCGTTCGCTGCATCATCCTGGAGCGCGAAAGCCGCGCTGCATGGGTCGGCGAATTGCGCGAACACGCGACGGGGACGGCATGAACAGGCCGTATACGAATCGGCCAACATGAACTGGAACAGCGCGAGCGAATTTTTTGCCATGGGCGGCTATGGGCTCTATGTCTGGGGTTCGTATCTGATCACGACCGCGGCCATCGCGATCGAGTTGCTGGCGCTGCGCGGGCGAAGGCGAACCATCCGTCTTCGTCTGAGTCGTATGCGCGAATCGCAAATGAGCGCGCACGTCAAAGTTCGCCCATGAAAGCTGGCAACGCGATCGAACCAGGACGCCCATGAAACCCAGAAACAGGAAATTCGCGATCATAGCCGGCGGACTCGGCGCGCTGGCCATCGCTGTCGCGCTGGTATTGAACGCCTTCGAAGGCAATC
>JACDAM010000087.1 GCA_013695435.1 Burkholderiales bacterium
GTCCAGTACTTGTCGGATTCAGCGTAGCAGCAAGCTTCGCCCTTTTGCTCCAACACGGCGCTTTCGGCGCGCTCGAGCTGCTCGCGCAAAGCTTCCAACTCCGCGTCGGAATCCACCTGAATGCCCAAGTGATTGACACCTGGTTTATGTCCTCGTCTCGATACCGCGAAGTTTATGCGCGGATCTTCGAGCATCCATTTGGCATAGTCGGTTTTGACCACCGTCGGCTCAGTGCCCAAGACGGCTGAGTAGAACTGAATGCTGGCGTCAAGATCATCGGTTGCGACATGGACATGAAAGCGTTTCATGCTGATTTCCTTTTCGGTCTGGATGTGGTTTCGCGGGCGGGTACGCATTGCTCGGGGTGTCCGCCACAGCAGTTCTCGGTAAGGTAACCGACGAGATCGATCATCGTTGTGAAGTTGGCCGCGTGAAAAATAAAGCGCCCCTCCTGCCGCACGATCAAGAGTCCGGCGTGGCTTAATTCCTTCAGATGAAAAGAGAGCGTGGCCGGCGCTACGCCCAGACGCTCGCCGATGGCGCTTACCGGTAACCCCACCGGGCCCTCGGCAACCAGTAACCGAAATATCGCAAGCCGGGTGTCTTGCGCCAAAGCGGCCAAAGCGCGTATGGCGGTTTTTGTTTCCATTGTTCTAGTATATTGGAAGTGTTGTGGGTGAGCAAACATCCATTTCCAAGCCTCAGACTCTGGAGCAGGTCCAGGGCCTGGAGTTCGATCGGCGTTGATCAGACGCGCTGCCGCCGTTCGGCATTTTCTTCCGGGTTGCCTATTAGGGCCTGTTCACACATAAATCATGCCCCGCGTTGCCCCAACCGGGATGATCACGCGAAGCGGGACCCTCGTGAAGGGCCATTCCCTTCACAAGGGTCCGCGACAAAGTGAGCGCCCGGTTTGGGGGTAACCCGTAGGGCTTTGGTCTGGCGGGCGCGCTGCTGCGTTGGCCGTCGCTTGCAGGGAATGACCCTGCGGCGCGCCGTCCGCCTCGCATCGCATCCCGCGAGAGCAAAGCGCGGGGTATGATTTATGTGTGGGCAGGCCCCAATCCTGCTGTCTACAGCCGCGTCTCACCACGGTTTGTGCATGGCCGTGCACCCGCGCCCAATATTCCACGGCGGCTTTTTGCATGCTCTTGGTGCGCCGCTTTCCGCAGATGCGCCAGCGAAGTGCATCCGGCTAGTATCCAATCTTCAATTTATCTTGATTTTTTCTACGATTAGTCAACGTCTTAGTTAGAGTGTGTCCGCTGGCGCGCAGTTTGCGATAAGCAAACACATCGCCGCGAACACCGGCGCCTGCTGGCGTCAGCTTAAAAAATTCCTGCCACACTCATGCGCAATCTTCTGGTACTGATTAGCATACTCGGCGCTTTTTTGAGCGCCTCAGTTACTACTGCGCGCGCAAGTTCCGGCGAAGATAAAGCGCTGACAATCGAAGTTTCGGAAGGTAACTGGGGAAACGCCAACACCGCCGATATCGAAGCGCTGCTTTACTCTGTAGCGTCCGAGCTTCGGCGCTTTATCGAGACTCGTCCACCAGCCGAGATAGTGGTTATCCCGAGCGAAAAAGCTCCTGCGGCCCTTTACCAAAAAGGTAGAAACGGGGAATACGTGATTTTGTTAAGCGCCAAGAATAGACGCTGGGCCCAATATGCTTACCAGTTTTCTCATGAACTTTGCCACGTTTTTTCGAACTACGAGCGTGGCGAAGTGAACAACGGCGTAAAGCCTAACCAATGGTTCGAGGAGGCGGTGTGCGAAGCGGCAGCGGTTTTCACCCTGCGACGCATGGCGAGCACTTGGGGATCGAACCCGCCCTATTCCGATTGGGCAGACTACGCGGCGGTTTTGCGAGCTTATGCGGAGCAATTAACCACGCAAAGCCACCGGCGGCTACCCGGCGACATCGCGTTTGGGACATGGTATGCGGCGAATCGGGACGCCGTAAGTGGAAATCCTTACCTGCGCCAAAAAAACGAAGTCTGCGCAAATCTGCTGCTTTCGTTGTTCGAGAGCACACCCGAACACTGGGCAGCCATAGGCTATCTGAATCTTCATCGCAGCTCGCCGGAAGCCGGTTTCCTCGAATATCTGGAAAGCTGGCGTCAAGCTGCTCCGGCAAGGCACCGAGTGTTCATCACGGAGGTTATCGCATTATTTGACCTGCCGGAGCATCGCGAAACGATGCAGACGGTGTTGGCCAGGTGATCTCGTAAAGCGACGGATCAATCAACAGGGCAGCGCCTTTTTCGGGCTTCCACACGCGGGCAGTAGAAATCAAAATTTCTCGCGTCATTCAAGCTTCGGCTTCAATCGCTGTGCATAAGAACGGGTCTTGCCCGATCTGGCGCCGGTGGGGAAATCTCGATTAAGCACAAGGTTCCTCTCCCAGCCCGACGCCGGCCGGATGAGCCTCGCGCTCCAGGGGACGCTTAGCCCGCGCCGTTCTTCTGGAATGGAGACCTCTTATGAAGCTGCTTGCCGGGCTTGCCTTCAATGATCATCTCTTCCCCGGCTGGTCCCGCAATGCTTCTGCCGCGTTCCGAGGCAGCAGTTTGCTCCACCGTTTGCCGCGCTTTATTGATTTGATCCCAATGGCGAATTTCATCGTCACCGTACCTACCGGCAATGCTTGCCGAAGCGGCGGTGAACAATATGAGGCCGCTGAGTATCGGTACAGACCTTTTGATCTCGAACATGTTGGCTCCTTGTCAACTTAAACTGCCTCATCCCGAAGACGACGGCGGTTTGCGAATCAATCAATTGCTCCGAAGTTAATCTTAGGCTTCCAAACTCACGCTGCCATCACCGGAGCTTCACAGTTTCATCACAAAACGTGTGGAAGGCTTACATGAGCCGCTATCTGGTGGCTTGGCCTCTGCCGGTAAAACAGGTGAAACGCTGCGCAGGCGCTTGTTGCGCAGCACGCAGTATCGAAGATAGATAGCCGGGACGGTGGTATGGCTCGGTGGCTCGGGCTCATAACGAAACGTGCGCTGGGCAATTTCGCGGCGCGTGGTTAAAAAACGAGAAGCCGAGAGGCAAGGCGGCCACCGGAAAACGGCGCCCTAAGACGGGCAAGAACGACTGCATGAGGTTCCGTCTGCGCGCCCGTAGTCCCCGATCGTCGAAACCGACGGCGCTCACAGCGATCGGGCAGGCGCGCGCGTTCGAATTCATCGCAAACGCCTTTCGCGAGCGCTGAACCAAGTCAGTGATGATGTTCTTCGCCGGCCTGTATGCTTTTACGAACGGGTCGTATTTCATGTCGCCAAGATCGGCGAAGTCGATGAGGCGATAATCGGCAAGCTGCTCGTCGCCAGTCATTTGCAGGGATGTCTGGGTGAGCGGCCGTAATTCGCGAAGACGCAATTCCACCCGATGTCCGCCCGACGTCTTCCTGACCAGCGCCAGCAACTGCTCTTTCGGCAGCCACCAGATCTCGGTCTTGATGCCGTCCAGGACTCCCGCATATTTCTCGCCTTTTCGGTCGAGGACAGTCACATTGCCTTTATGCGTCAGCCGGGAAAGCTGACAGTCATCGATGACTGTATTGAGCGTGTTCCAGCTTTTCGCATTGCCGCTCGCCCGCAAATCGCCGTGGTAGTGGACGACGGCCTGCCGGCGCGTTTGGTATAGCTGCGTGTACTCCATGCCGCCACTTGCCACGCGTTTCCACAACTCGCCCTCGGCGCCATCCGCAGAACGCGTTTCGACGATGTCCTGGCCACGCCAAAGCCACCAGCCGCGCACAGCGCCGGGGTTTTTAACGATGTGCTTGCTGATCTCTTCATATCGAGCCGTGACCGGCATGAAGATTTTTGCTTCGTCTTCGATGTCGAACACCGCATCGCGTACCGCATGCTGTTCGACGATGCCGTAGCCGGCACCCTCGATCGCCGAGCGCAACGCGGAGGTCGGGGTGCCGGCGGCGGCGCGCACGGTCGCCGTTTCGGTGGCAAGATTAACCGAGGCGCCGGTGACGCCGGGCACAACGTTCAATGCCTTTTCGATGCGCGCAACGAATGAAGCCAGGTCATACCGGCAATGCCGAAAGGCGATTCGTGCAGCGCCTGCCCGGCAGCCGATGCCGGCGTCTCGATGTGAGTATTCATAGCTGTATTCATGATGATTCCCCGAATGACAGTCGCCATCATCAGGGTTCCCATCATGGCGAGGTCAACAGTTTGGCGGGATATCTCACGCTTTGGGCGCTTGACCTTACCATTGTGGCAAAGTTGAAGCCCGGCTTTCTTTCATTGCGGGACGGCCGACAATAAACTGCTATCGGGCGCTCGAACGAAACTGCGCCGGAGAAATGACTGATGATTTATTACCTGACCAAGCTCATGATTTCGGCAGCGTTGATCGTCGCGGTTTCGGAGATCGCCAAGCGCAGTTCGCTGCTCGGCGGTCTGCTCGCTTCGCTGCCGCTGGTGTCGTTGCTGGCGATGATCTGGCTGTACGTGGATACCGGCAGCAGCGAGCAGGTCATCGCTTTATCGCGCAGCATTTTCTGGCTGGCGCTGCCGTCATTGCCGCTGTTTCTGCTGCTGCCGGCATTGCTCAAAAAAGGTTGGGCGTTTTATCCGGCCCTTATGATCAGCGGTGTGGCGATGTTCGCGCTCTACTATCTGATGCTCGCGCTCCTGCGCCGCTTTGGCGTTCAGTTTTGATTCAGCATTCGATCCTGATCCGGCATTTATGCAGATCGACTATCGGTGCGATGCACAGCCGCATTCCCATCAGCGCGGCCGCATGATCGAATCGGGCAAATTCGAACCGGGCGGCGCGCCTGGCGCGTCCGTCTGCGCCGAGATGGTCGGATAGTACAAACCGGTTTGCCGCCGCTCCCACCATAAACCCTGCGCGCGCTGTTCGCGGCTGGCGTAGCGGTATTCGTAGATGACGGCGCGCACCGCTTTCGGCCTGGCGCCTTTGAACGGATCGTTCGCCAGCAAAGCGAGCACGTCGGACGATGCGGCGAGCAAGCGCTGCAAGAAGCCGGGAAACCAGTGACGCGATTCGTTGCCGATGGCTGCGAACCACATCTGCCAATCGAGCCGCGGCTGATGCGGCAGGCTGAAACCTGGCGCTTCGGCAACATCGCCCGGTTTATATTTGAATTCGTACGCGCGCCAGGTCTGGCCGTCGAGCGAGCCCTCGACGACGATCTCCTGGCGCTCGGTGATGATTTCGGCAAATGCGCCATACCTGTTGATGGAGCGCAACGGTGCGGCCAGGTTGGCGAGTTTCGCAAGAAGCACTGGCGGTTCACTGCGATTCGCCGCGGCATATATCTGACCGCTGCCGGCGAGCACGACGACGACGGCGTAAAGGGCGGTCACAGCGGTCGCCAGCGCTGTTGGCGATCGCGCGATGCGCGGGGCGCGCCATTTTTCCGGAAGCCATTTGCCGATCGCCTGATCGTCGAACAGCAGCAGGCACAGTGCGATCGTCAGCAGGTTGAAAAAACCATAGTTGCCGGTTGCGATGATTGCGAGCTGGAACGCGATGAACGCCCATGCGGCGAGAAAGCGCGGGCGGCGCGGCAGGAAAATAAAAAATGGCAGGACGAGTTCGATCGTGAACATCAAGCCCGCGGCTGCGATCAGCACAGGGTCGGACAACTGGTGCGCATACCACGCCAGCGGCGTCGGCAGCGGCTGGGTTTCGAAGTAGCGCGTCAGCACGGTCAGGTCCATCCAGCTCGCGTCACCGCTGGCAAGCTTCACGACTCCGGACAGGAACATGAAGCGGAACAGCAGCCAGCGCGCAAGCCACAGCGCGAGCACCGAGCCCGAAGTCAAAAACAGGGCGAGGAAGCCGGTTTCGAGCAGCAGCAGATCCCATTGGTAAATCATGAACACCTGCCCGGCATGAAATAGCGACAGGTAAAGCGCGAGCAACACCAGCAGCAACAGCGGACGCCGCCGACCGGCGCCAGGGAGCGCATCGAAAACCAGCAACAGCGCGATGATCACGCCGCCCCACGACACCGCTTGCAACGCCTGATCGCTGGCATCGAGCCAGAATACTGTCGGATAACGCAACCAGGCGGCGGCGCCATAGCGTTCCGCGATGCGCGCCAGATGATCGCCGAGCGGAAGGATGCCGCCGCTGCCGATGAGACCCGGCGTCTGCACGGCGAAAGAAGCGAATGCCGCAGCGTAAATCAAGCCGAGCGCGCGTAGAAAAAGCCCGGACACCCGCTCGAAGCGCGGCGGCTCGGCCTGCCGGCCCCAGAGCGCCAGCGTGATCGCGTAGAACACGCCGCGATGGCGAGCGATGAATGCATAAGCACGTTCCGCTGCTGCCGCAAAGCCCGGTACGCGCCGATACGCCAACAGCAACAGGCTGTTGCCGCGCGCCGCCGACGCCGCGCGCAAGCTCGCTTCAGCCGCGCTGCTCCTGCGCTCGCCTTCGGCGCCAATGTATTGAGCCGCGCGGCTGAATTCCCGCGCAGGAATATGCGGGTAATCGTTTGCGACTTGCTGATACGGCGCGATGCGCAGGCGTCCTGCCGATCCCCGCTGCCAATAACGCGCCCACCACGAGCAGAACGCGCAATCGCCGTCGTAGATCAATAGTGGCATGCCGGAGATTAGGGCCTGTTCAAACCTAAATCATGCCCGGCGCTTTGGTCTCGCGGGATGCGGTGCGAGGCGGACGGCGCGCCGCAGGGCCATTCCCTGCAAACGACGACCAACGCGGCAGCGCGCCCCGCCGGACCAAAGCCCTACGGGTTGCCCCCAAACCGGGCGCTCGCTTTGTCGCGGACCCTCGTGAAGGGAATGACCCTTCACTTCGGCTCCGCTTCGCGCGATCATCCCGATTTGGGGGCAACGCGGGGCATGATTTAGGTGTGAGCAGGCCCTATACAAGAAATGTGCGGACACTGGTTCCGCTCCCGGCTTAAGCCAGCCGGGCCAAAGCTGCGCGGGCATGCAGCGCCTTGCATCAAGGCGCTGGTAGACACTTCCGCCCCTTTATCCCCCCAGCGTCCGGTCCTGCTTGCCGAACCAGCTTAATGCGCTTTCGAAGTGGCCGGGCGCGAAATCGGGCCAGTAGTCGTCGACGACGAAAAAATCGGCATACACCGATTGCACGGGAAGAAATCCGCTGAGTCGCCGCCCGCCGCCCCAGCGCACGATCAAATCGATGCGCGAAACATCGTGCGAACGCAGGCCGCCGTTTTTCAGGCCGTCGAGGTCCCACTGCCAACCGTAGTTGACCAGGAAGTTGACTTTGATGCCGCTACCCTTGCGTTCGCGAAACGGCGTCAACGCCTCGGGAAACTGGCTCGACGTTTCGTCGCCGAGAACCAGCAAGGCGGCGCCGCGCCGTGCGATCTCCTCAGCATAGGCAACGCACGCAGCACGAAAGTTTTCGATCTGGCGGCGTGAGCGCCGCGTGTTGTCCTGGGTGAAACCGTACACCGAAATTTCGGCTACGCCGATTTTTTTGCAAGCCTCGAATAAAGCAAGCCCGGGTTCAATGCCGTGCGCGTAGCCCTCCTCCTTGCTCAGCCCCTGCGACTGCGCCCAGCGCCGATTGCCATCGGGAATGAAGCCGATGTGCCGCGGCAATGTTGTTTTGGTTCGCTTTGATCTCATGACAGGTTTATTCGGGTGCGAAACGCATGGCGGAAAACAGGCACGGGGCGAATTCTCAAGCGCTCAATGCTGCTATTTCTTGCTGCTAGTTCTCGGCAAGCTCGAAGTTTGCAGTATCGTCTTGCTTTTGTACAAATTACAAGGACGCCTTCGTATTCGGCGGGTCTCGGCACGCCAACGCCAAGGGGAGCCTTGCAGAACAAAACCAAACCGCGTACTTTAGGATGTCGGCATGTCGCTTGCTTTAGCGAAGCCGTAGTTCCGGATCAAAACGAACCCAAAAGGAGAGAAAAGCATGTTCAAAAAACTATCGGCAGTCGCTTTCATTCTTGCGCTACTCGCAGGCTGTAACACCTTTGAGGGCGCGGGCAAGGACATGGAACGCGGCGGTGAAAAAATCCAGGATAAAGCCAAGTAGGGCGAGCAGAACAAGATCCAGATTCAGCCGGGGGTGACACCCGGCGATTGCAGATCCTTACGGTCTGCGCTGGGTTGTCAGCCGCGAGGCGCCGCGAAAAACGGCGCCTTTTTGTTTCTGTGCAGCGAGCGCAGCAATCGTATCAGGGACTCCATGGTCAAGCCGCTGAAATACAGCCTGATCGGAATCGGCATCGCCGCCGCGGCGTTTTTGTTGTTTGCGCTTGTATTCGACTGGAGCATGCTGCGCGGCGCGATCGAACGCAAGGTTACGGAAAAAACCGGGCGGGAATTCTCGATTGGCGGCGACATCGATGTCCGCTGGATGTCGGGCAACGGCGACAGGGTATGGGGATGGCCGATCCCGTATATCCATCTCGAGCAGGTGCGCTTCGGCAACGCGCCGTGGGGCAGCAAGCCGATCATGGTCGAAGCCGCAGTCGCGGAATTCTCGATCAAACTTCCTGAGCTGCTGCGCGGCAACGTCGTGTTGCCGGAAGTGGTTCTGGTCAAACCGCTGGTGCTGCTCGAAAAGAACCGCGAAGGCGTTCGCAACTGGCAACTCAAACCCGATAAACCGGAAGGGCCGGGGCCGGTGATCGGCGAATTGCGCGTCGACCGCGGCACACTGAATTACCGCGACCCGAATATCGGCACCGACCTCGAAATCGACGTTGCCATCGCCAACCAGACGACGGCCGATGGTCCCTACGGGATACGTTTCTCCGCCAGCGGCAAGTACAAAAACCGCGCGACTTCGGCAAGCGGCCGCGGCGGCTCGGCGCTCAAGCTGACGGATCAAAGCGCGCCGTTCCCGATCGACGGCAAGCTGACTATCGGTCAAACCAGCGCCGTGTTGCAAGGCACGATCACCAATCTTCTGAAACTGTCCGCGGTCGATCTGCAACTCGATTTGCGCGGCGCCGACATGGCCGAGCTGTATCCGATTCTGAAGCTCAATCTGCCGAAATCGCCGCCGTATCGGGTTGCCGGGCATTTGTGGCGCGAAGCCGGAAAGTGGCGTTTCAACGATTTCAGCGGCGCCGTCGGCGACAGCGATCTGGCTGGCGATTTTGTCGCCGTCGATACCAGCGTCGCCGAGCGCGTTTCGATACAGGCCGACCTGACATCGAAGGTGCTCGATTTCAACGACCTCGCCGGCTTCGTCGGCGCCGAGCCCGCGACCGGGCCTGGCCAGACGGCGTCGAAGCAGCAGAAGCAAGCGGTCGAAAAAGCGGCCGGCGAGAAACGCGCGTTGCCCGATGAAGGCTTCCCGCCCGAACGCCTGCGCAGCATGGACGCCGACGTCAAATACAAGGCAAAACAGATCAGGAGCCGCAAGGCTTTGCCGCTCGACAACATGGTCGCGCATCTGAAAATCGAGGGCGGCAAACTGACCGTTCAACCGCTGGACTTCGGTTTCGCAGGCGGCAACATCGTATCGCGCGTGGCGCTCGACGCGCGCAAGGAGCCGGTGACGAGCGAAGCCAGTGTTCAGTTCAAAAGGCTGCGTCTCAAAAGGCTGATGCCGACGGTTGAGATGGCCGACAACAGCAGCGGCGAAATCGGCGGCAGCGCCGAATTCAGGAGCAGCGGCACGTCCGCAGCGAAAATTCTGGCCGGCCTCGATGGCCGCCTCGGGCTGGCAATGGATGGCGGCGAGATCAGCAATCTGCTGCTCGAATTCGTCGGCCTCGATGGCGGTGAAATCATCAAATTTTTACTCGCCGGCGACCAGCGCGTGCCGGTGCGCTGCGCGGTCGGCCAATTCGCGATCGACGACGGCCTGATGAAAACCGAGGTGTTCGTGATCGACACGCAAGACACTATCATCCGCGGCGACGGCACGATCGATCTCGCGAAGGAAGAACTCGATCTGACGCTGCGCCCTTTGCCGAAAGACATCAGCATTTTCAGCGGCCGCTCTCCCTTGCACGTAACCGGCAGCTTCAAGGACCCGAACTTCGCGCCCGACAAATCGTCGTTGGCGAAACGCGGCGGCGCCGCCATCCTGCTCGGCCTGATCAATCCGCTCGCCGCGCTGATTCCACTGATCGAGACCGGGCCCGGCGAAGACAGCAATTGCGCCAATCTTATGGCGGACGCGAAAAATCAGGACTCGGGCGCGGGGAAAAAGACGAAGAAAAAGTGATGCCGGGAGATCTTGCAGGCGATAGCGCCCGACAAGAAAGTGCGCCTCGGTTCCTGAATTGGGAATTCGTTACAAAAACGAATCGTCATTCCCGCGCAAGCGGGAATCCAGTTTTCGCACAACGAATCACCAGCAGTCGCTATCCGACGGGCTGGATTCCCGCTTCCGCGGGAATGACATGGGTTGGATTTATTCCGCTAACTTCAGACTCATGAATCTAGCAGCGAAGCTTGGCGTCGATCGCGTCGCCGACCTTGTATTGCTGGACTGCTTCCTTGGTCAACTGGAACTCGTGGGTTTTGCCGTCCCCGCCCTGCACGCTCAGCTTACCTTGCTCAGCGTTGACCGCCACGACCTTGCCTTCGATTTTCGCCGGCGCGCCCTTGGCGCAATCGGCCGATTTGTCCTGACCGAACGCAATTCCGCTGCACAACATCAATCCGAAAGCCGCTACTGCTAATTGGCGCATGGTTTTCATGGTTTCTCCTTATTTCTTGACAATGTCGTAAATCGCACCGGCGGCAGCGCCTACGCCGGTGCCGATCAGAGCGCCTTTACTCGTACCATAACCGGTGCCGGCGCCTACCGCCGCACCGGCGCCGGCGCCAACCGCAGCACCGCCTAGCGTTCCGCAGGCAGTCGTCGCCAGCGCCAGGATCAGCAAACCCGGCGCCGCGAAAGCTTTCGATATCGTTCTCATGTTGCTATCTCCTCAAGTGACCTTTGCATGGGTGGGGGATCGTCGCGAAACAAGATGCCACAATCCTGTAAACGCCTTCGCAATATTCTCGATGACAAAAATTTAGAGACACGAAGCACAGTGTGGTTCCATCATGGACAGGGCAGAAAAGCTTTTGATTTATCCGCAAAGCCTTTACGCCAATCACTTCAGAAACGACATGAACGCTGGCGCCGGATAAATAACTTTCAGGCTTCCATCGTGATGAGCAAATCTTTTGCCGAGACGGTGGCGCCAGGCTTGACGTGAATTTGCGCGATCGTGCCGCCGCTTTCCGCGCGCAGCGTGGTTTCCATTTTCATCGCCTCTATCCACAGTAGCGGGTCGCCGCTGCTGACTTTCTGGCCGACCTTGACCGCGACCGTAACGATAGTCCCCGGCATCGGCGCACCGATCTGCTGCGGGTTGCCGTCCTCGGCCTTCGGATGACCGGCGGCTTCCGCAGCGCCTGCGCGCGCCACGCGGACAACGCGCGGCTGTCCGTTCAGTTCGAAGAACAGGCGCGCAGTGCCCTCTTCGTGCTCGGCGCGCCCTAGGAGTCGTATCAGCAAAGTCTTGCCGCGCTCGATATCGACCGACACTTCCTCGCCGTCCTGAAGGCCATTGAAGAACACTGGCGTCGGCAACACGCTGACATCGCCGTACAGCCGGCGGTGCTCGGCATAATCACGGAATACTTTCGGATACATCAGCGCCGAAGCAAGCTCGGTTTCACTGATGGCGCGGCCTATGTTTTTCTCGATTTCAGAGCGCGCGGCTGCCAGATCGACCGACGGCAGGCTGGCGCCGGGACGACCTTCGATCGGCTGCGTATCCTTCAGCGCTTTGCGCTGCAGGTCAGATGGAAAGCCGTCAGGCGGATAACCCAGTTCGCCGCGCAACATCGACACCACGGATTCCGGAAAAGCGATTTCGCGGTCCGGATCGAGCACATCCGCAGGCTGCAAATCGTTGGCGACCATGAACAGCGCCATGTCACCGACGACTTTGGAGGTCGGCGTCACCTTGACGATGTCGCCGAACAGCAGGTTGACATCGGCATACGTCCGCGAAATCTTGCTCCAGCGATGCGCGAGACCCATGGCGCGCGCCTGTTCGCGCAAATTCGTGTACTGGCCGCCGGGCATTTCATGGCGATAAACGTCGGAGGTGCCGGAGCGGATGTCGGCCTCGAACGCGGCGTAGTAGCGGCGCACGCCTTCCCAATATTGCGAAATGCCGTGCAGCGCATCGAAATCGATACACGGATCGCGCTCGCTGCCGGCCAATGCCGCGGCGATGCTGCCGAGATTGGGCTGCGAGGTCAGCCCGCTCATGGCATCCATGGCGCCGTCGACGGCGTCGCAGCCTGCCGAAATCGCGGCCAGCACACTGGCTGCCGCAATGCCGCTGGTATCGTGGGTGTGGAAGTGGATCGGCAAGCCTGTTTCCTCCTTGAGCGCGGTGATCAGTGCATGGGCCGCGCGCGGCCGGCACACACCTGCCATGTCCTTGATGCCGAGCACGTTGCAACCCGCCCGCTCCAGCGCGCGCGCCATCGTCACGTAATATTTGAGGCCGTATTTCGGCCGGCTGGTGTCGAACAGATCGCCGGTATAGCAGATTGCGCCTTCGCACAGCGCGCCGGTTTCGCGCACCGCATCGATGGCGACGCGCATGTTTTCGACCCAGTTCAGCGAATCGAACACGCGGAACACGTCGACGCCGGCTGCCGCCGCCTGCTGCACGAAATGCTGCACGACGTTGTCGGCGTAATTCGTGTAGCCGACGGCGTTCGATGCGCGCAGCAGCATCTGAAACAGAATATTGGGAACGCGTTCGCGCAAGTCCGCGAGCCGCTCCCACGGATCTTCCTTGAGGAAGCGCAGCGCCACATCGAAGGTCGCGCCGCCCCAGCATTCGAGGGAAAACAACTGCGGCAGGCTGTGCGCGTAATATGGCGCGATCTCGAGCATGTCGCGCGTGCGCATGCGCGTGGCAAACAGAGATTGGTGGGCATCGCGCATCGTGGTGTCGGTCAGCAGCACAGGCTTTTGCTGTGCCATCCAGTGCGCGAATTTTTCCGCGCCGAGTGCGCGCAAGCGGTCGCGCGTGCCGGGCGGCGGCGTTCCGCTTATGTCGAAATCGGGCTTGCCCGGCGCGCTCACCGGCGTGGGCGCCGGGCGGCCTTTCATTTCCGGATTGCCATTGATGACGGCGTCGCCGATAAATTTCAGCAGCCTGGTCGCGCGGTCGCGGCGGCGCGTGAAATGAAACAGCTCCGGTGTCGTGTCGATGAAGCGCGTCGTGCATTCGCCGGAGCGGAACAGCGGGTGGCGAATCACGTTTTCGAGGAACTGCAGATTGGTCGCCAGCCCGCGAATGCGGAATTCTCGCAGCGCGCGATCCATGCGCGATGCGGCTTCCGCCGCTGTCGGCGCCCACGCCGTGACCTTGACCAGCAGCGAATCGTAATACGGTGTGATGATGGCGCCGGGATAGGCGCCGCCGCCGTCGAGGCGGATGCCGAAGCCGGCCGGGCTGCGATACGTGTCGAGTCTGCCGTAATCGGCGGTGAAGCCGTTTTCCGCATCTTCCGTCGTCACCCGGCACTGCAGGGCGTGGCCGTTGAGCCTCACGTCTTCCTGCGCCGGCAGCTTCGCTTCAGCATCGCCGAGACGCTGACCTTCGGCGACGCGGATCTGCGCCTTCACGATATCGACGCCGGTCACTTCCTCGGTCACCGTATGCTCGACCTGGATGCGCGGATTGACCTCGATGAAATAAAACTCGCCGCTATCGGCGTCCATCAAAAATTCGACGGTGCCGGCATGCGAATAATCGACCTGCCGGCACAGGCGCAGCGCCGCATCGCAGAGCATTTGCCGCTCTGCATCCGTCAGATACAGCGCCGGCGCGCGCTCCACCACTTTCTGATTGCGCCGCTGCACTGAGCAATCGCGCTCGAACAGGTGGAGCAGATTGCCGTGCTGATCGCCCAGCACCTGAACTTCAACGTGGCGCGCGCGCGTCAACAGCTTTTCGAGAAACACCTCGTCGTTTCCGAACGCCGCCTTCGCCTCGCGGCGAGCGGTTTCGATTTGCGCCGGCAGATCGGCTTCGGATTCGATCACGCGCATGCCGCGCCCGCCGCCGCCCCAACTCGCCTTGAGCATCAACGGATAACCGAGCTTGCCTGCGATTTTCCTGACCTGATGCAAGTCGTGCGGCAGCGCGCCCGATGCCGGCAGCACCGGCACCCTGGCCTTCTGCGCGGCGGCGCGCGCCGCGACTTTGTCGCCAAGAATCCGCAGGACGTCGGGTCTGGGGCCGATAAAAGTGATGCCGGCGCGAGCGCACGCTTCGGCGAAATCCGGATTCTCGGACAAGAAACCGTAACCCGGATGAATCGCATCCGCCTTGGCCTCGCGCGCGATGCGAATGATGTCTCGGCTATCAAGATAGGCCGCAATCGGTTTCTGCCCGGCGCCGACCAGATAGCTTTCATCGGCCTTGAAACGGTGCAGCGCGAAGCGGTCTTCGTGGGAATAGATCGCAACCGTGCGGATATCCATCTCCGCCGCGGCGCGCATGACGCGGATACAAATCTCGCTGCGATTCGCAACCAGAATTTTTTTTATGGGCTTGACAGGTCTGGCCTGGCTTTTCATGGCTTTGCGCTGTGAACTAGGCAAGACGTAACCGCGCAAGAGAAGCGACAGCATTGCCGCCGCTTATGTCTGGAACAATGATGAG
>JACDAM010000088.1 GCA_013695435.1 Burkholderiales bacterium
GGATCTTCGTTCTCGCGCTTGAAGGCAAAAACGCCTGCGGTGAACGGGAAGGCGCCAGGGAGGTTTTCGAGCATCAGCCAGCTCAATAGCTCGCCGTGATCTTCGTATTTCGGCAGCGCGACCTTGCGAACCTTGGTGCCGGAAAGCGAGGCGTGGATCAGCGAGGTTTTCAATTCCTTGTCGCGAATCTTGACCACGTACTCGTCGCCCGAATAAATCTCGCGCGTATCGGGCCACATCGCGAGCAGTTTTCTGGCGCGAGGATCGAGCGCGTTGT
This sequence comes from Burkholderiales bacterium, assembly GCA_013695435.1. NCBI lineage: Bacteria > Pseudomonadati > Pseudomonadota > Betaproteobacteria > Burkholderiales > Burkholderiales bacterium. The sequence goes on from JACDAM010000088.1 coordinate 278, forward strand.
CGCGCTGTTCTATCAGCTTTTCGAGCGCGCCCCCACCCCAACCCTCCCCCGCGAGGGAGGAGGGAGAAGAAGTAGGTAAACCTGTATCGTCATTCCCGCGTAGGCGGGAATCCAGCGACTTTTCTCCGAACCCCGTACTCGATCCCCCGCCCGCTTTCGCGGGTGCCAAAGGCCGCGAAGATAACAGAGACTCGGCGAGCATTCGCCGCGTCTCCGTCAACTGCTGCCGCTCCCGCGCGATGCGCGCCTGCTCCTGGGCGTGCTTTTTATAGGCATGTACGGTTTCTGCGATCTCCGCGAGATAGCGAACCCGGGACGGCGGCACGATTGCAGCCTTGCTGCTGGAGGTCTTGACCGCGACTCGCGGCAGGCGCCCCGATTCCAGCCTGAGCCCGCCTTCCGCAAGCCTGGGCAGAATCGCCTGGTACAGCGCGGTCACGCCATCGTCGTTGAAACGGCTCGCCTGCGTACCGAACACCGGCATGTCCGCCGCGGCAAGCGAAAAGAGCTGGCGATTCCGCTGATATTGTTTGGCTACGTCGCGCAAAGCGTCCTCGGCGCCTTTGCGGTCGAACTTGTTGATGGCGACGAAATCGGCGAAGTCCAGCATGTCGATCTTCTCAAGCTGGCTCGCGGCGCCATATTCCGGCGTCATAACGTAAAGCGCGACGTCGACGTGCGGGACGATGGCCGCGTCGCCCTGGCCGATGCCAGCGGTTTCGACCAGAATCAGGTCGAAGCCGGCGACCTTGCAGGCGGCGATCGCATCGCCCAGCGCGGCCGAAAGTTCCGAACCGGTCTCGCGCGTGGCGAGCGAGCGCACGAAAAGCCGGGAAGAGTCGATCGCGTTCATGCGTATGCGGTCGCCCAGCAAGGCGCCGCCCGTTTTCCTGCGCGTCGGGTCAACGGCAAGCACGGCGATATTCAGCCGGTCATCGAAATCGAGGCGGAAGCGGTGTATGAGTTCATCGGTCAGAGAACTCTTGCCTGCGCCGCCCGTGCCGGTGATGCCGAGCGTCGGCACGCGGCGTTGCGCGGCCTCCTTGATGACCTGGTCGCGCGGCCTGCTCGCCGGATTCGTTTCCATGTCGCTGATGAGCCGCGCAAGCGCGCGTCGATCGCCGGCCTGCACGGCCGTGATGTCCGGTGCAAAACCGGAGCGATCCTGGCCGCAGCGCGCGATCATGTCGTCGATCATGCCCTGTAGCCCCATGCGCTGGCCATCCTCGGGCGAGTAGATGCGCGTGATGCCGCAGGCTTCGAGCTCCCTGATTTCCGCTGGCACGATGACGCCGCCGCCGCCGCCGAACACTTTGATATTCTCGCCGCCACGTTCGCGCAAAAGATCGATCATGTACTTGAAATATTCGACATGCCCGCCCTGGTAGGAGCTGACCGCGATCGCCTGCACGTCCTCGTGCAGCGCCGCCGTGACGATCTCATCGACGGACCGATTGTGGCCGAGGTGTATGACCTCGCAGCCGGATGCCTGCATGATCCGCCGCATGATGTTGATCGCTGCGTCGTGGCCATCGAACAGGCTGGCGGCGGTTACGAAGCGCAACTTGCCCGCGGGCGCGTCAACAGAAGGCGCGCGACGGAGGCCTATGCTTACTTCCTCAAGCTGTCTGGGCATCGGTTATCGGCGGCTTGCGATGCGCTGGCAGTTCACGTTGAACGACTGATAGTTGTCGTCAGGGAGATTGTTTCAATCGAAACTTGATCGTGCCCCGGACACGTCGCGTGTCGGGATCGGGGTGCGGACATGACAAGTCGAGGGAACACCGACTCTTGGCCGTTTGGTAGACACTGCCGTAGACAGCGAGTGATGGTGCTTCGTAAGCGCTTGATTATTGGTGCTGTTGAGAGGAGTCGAACCTCCGACCTACTGATTACGAATCAGTTGCTCTACCAACTGAGCTACAACAGCAAATCGGTCGAAGTATAAAAGATTCGATTCGGCAACGGAATCAAGC
>JACDAM010000089.1 GCA_013695435.1 Burkholderiales bacterium
GATCGATGCGATGCGACCCGAGATCGGGTTTGCTGCGATAAAACTGCTCGAGGAAGCCGGATGCGAAGTTGCAGTTCCGTCGGCACAAACGTGTTGCGGGCAGCCTGCCTATAACTCGGGCAACGCCGCGAACGCGTGCGCTCTGGCAGCCAAGACGCTGAACGAGTTTGAACCGTTCGACTATGTCGTCGTGCCAAGCGGCTCGTGTGCGGGACAGATCAAAGTTCACTTTCCGCAGTTGTTCGAGAACGATCCGCAGCTACGCGCGCGTGCCGAGCAGCTGGCAGCGCGGACCTATGAGCTGAGCGATTTTCTGGTCAGCGTGGCACCGCGCCGCTCGCCGCGTGCCGCTGCGTGCGGTCGCATTACGTATCACGATTCGTGCAGCGGCCTGCGCGAGATGGGAATCAAGACCCAGCCACGCGAGCTGCTGGCGCAAGCCGGAGCCGAGCTGATTGAGATGAAGGATTGCGAACAATGCTGCGGCTTCGGCGGCACCTTCGCGGTCAAGTACGGCGACATCTCGGGCGCCATCGTCAACGAGAAGTGCCGTCACATTCAAGCAACGGGCGCCGATGCGGTGGTGCTCGGCGACCTGGGCTGCATGCTGAACATCGAAGGCAGGCTGCAGCGCCTGGGTGACAAGACGCGCGTATTGCACGTAGCTCAGGTTCTGGCGGGGTCCGCTTAGTGCAAGTTCAAAGCATGCATTTCAAACAGCGCGCAGGGCAGAAGCTGGCTGACGTGCGGCTGCAGAAGAATCTGAGGAAGCTGGCCGAGAAATTTGTCACGGCGCGCTCCGCCGCGATCGCGGAGCTCGATGACTTCGAAGCGACGCGGGACGCCGCGGTCGAGCGCCGCAACCGCGTGCTGGCGACCCTTGACGTGTGGCTGCAGACGTTCGAGCGCAATGCGACTGCGCACGGCGCCACGGTGCTATATGCGCAAACGCATGAAGACGCCGCCCGCCTGATCGTCGAAATCGCGGCTCTGCACGGCGTGCGCAAGGTAACCAAGTCGAAGTCGATGGTGTCCGAAGAGATCGGGCTGAATCACGCGTTCGGGGCCGCCGGCATCACCCCGGTCGAGACCGACCTGGGCGAATACATCCTGCAGATCAACGACAACGAAGCGCCGTCTCACATCATTGCGCCGGTGATTCACAAGGACAAGGAAGAAATCTCGGACCTTTTTGCGCGCGTGCACGGGCTGCCGCGCAAGACCGAGATCACGCAGCTGACGCGCGAAGCGCGCGAAGTGCTGCGCGGCCACTTTCTATCGGCCGACATGGGCGTCACCGGCGCCAACTTCCTGATCGCCGAAACCGGGTCGGCGGCCGTCGTCACCAACGAAGGCAACGAAGGCATGTGCACGATCATGCCCCCGAAGGTTCACGTGGTGTTGACCGGGATCGAGAAGTTGCTGCCGACCCTGGAAGATCTCGCGACGCTGATGCGATTGCTGCCGCGCTCGGCCACCGGGCAGCAGATCTCGAACTACCTTTCGCTTCTGACGGGCCCGCGTCGCGCCAGCGAGGTCGACGGCCCCGAGCACATGTATTACGTGCTGCTCGACGCCGGCCGCAGCGCGTTGATCGGCGGCGAGTTCCAGGAGATGCTGCGCTGTATCCGTTGCGGCGCCTGCATGAATCACTGCCCGGTGTATCAGAACGTCGGCGGCCACGCCTATGGCTGGGTCTATCCGGGGCCTATGGGCTCGGTGTTGACGCCGGCGTTCGTCGGCCTCGAAAACGCGGGCGATTTGCCGAACGCCTCGACTTTCTGCGGAGAATGCGCGGTCGTGTGTCCGGTCAAAATTCCTTTGCCGGATTTGATGCGCAAGCTGCGCGAACAGCAGGTTGAGCGCGGCCTGCGCGCAAAGCGCGAACGCGTTGCATTGACGGTGTGGTTGGCGCTCGCGCGGCGACCGCGGCTTTACGCGCTTATCGCGGCACTGTCGGCGCATACACTGTCCCGGTTGGCAGGCAAAACGAAGCTGCTGCACTGGTTGCCATTCGGCTCCGGCTGGACCAAAGGCCGCGACATGCCGGCGCCTGCCGGGCGAACGTTTCGAGCGTTATATCGAATGCGCGAGCAAAAGAAATCGAATGTCGGCGATTGAGCAGAACGCAGGCGCGAAAGAGCGCATTCTCGCGCGTATACGCAGCGCGCGCGAAGCGCAGGAATCGAGGCGCAAAATCGAGTTGCAGGAGATCGCGCGCCATCTCGATGCGCATCCGCGCGGTCCGCGGCTGATGATCGAAGATGAGGCCGGCATGGCAGGCTCGATGCAAGCGCGTTTTCTGGAGCGCGCGCGGGCGATGGCGAGCACGTTCGAGGAAGTGGCGAGTATGAATCAGGTGCCGCACGCCATCGCGGCCTATTTGATTGCAAACGGTTTGCCGAAGGAGGTCGTGGCGTGGCCCGAATTTTCGCGGCTCGATTGGCGGGCAGCAGAAATCGATTTTGCATCGCGTCCTGCCGCGGCAAGCGATCTGATCGGCGTTACCGGCGCATTTTGCGCCATTGCCGAAACCGGCACACTGCTGCTGTTGTCGGGCAGCGAAACGCCGGCCACGACGAGCATGCTGCCGGAAACCCATTTCGCCATCGTCCATGCCGACCGCATCGTGGCGACCATGGAAGAGGCCTTCATGCTGGTGCGCGGCGCGCACCAGCAATTGCCGCGCGCCGTGTACTTCGTGTCAGGCCCTTCGCGCACGGCCGATATCGAGCAGACAATTGTCCTCGGCGCGCATGGACCGTATCGACTGCATATCCTGCTGGTGGGCCGCGCGTCTCATTCGTGATGGTTCGATTTCTCAGTGCCGTTCTTTGTGCATGCCGTCATGCCAGGAACAACCAGCTGACCAGCGCGAATATCGGCAGCAGGATAACGGCGGACCACAGCATGTAGCCGAAGAAGCTCGGCATTTTTACGCCGCTGTGCTCGGCGATGGCCTTGACCATGAAGTTGGGCGCGTTGCCGATATAGGTGTTCGCGCCCATGTAAACCGCGCCGGCGGAAATCGCAAGCAGCGTTGTCGAAAGCGGACCGCTCAGCATTTTCGCGTCGCCGCCGGCGGTGTTGAAACACACCAGATAGGTCGGCGCATTGTCGAGAAAGCTCGATAGGATTCCGGTAAGCCAGAAGTACATGACGTCGTTGGGGCTGCCATCGGCGTTGGTAACCGCATCGATAACTGGCGCGAGCGCTCCCTCGCTACCGTCGCGCAGAATCGCGATGGCCGGGATGATGGTGAGAAAAATTCCAGCGAAAAGCTTGGCGACTTCGACGATCGGTTCCCAGGTGAAACCGTTCGCCTCACGATGACTCGCCGCCGTGAGCTTCAGCGACAAGCCCGCGATCAGCAAGAGCAGGACATCCCTCAGCAGATTCTGCAGCTCGACTTCGACATGGTAAACGTCGAAACGGATGTCCGGCTTCCACACGCCACTCATCAGGACAGCGCCGAGGATGGCGGCGAGCAGCGGCACGTTTACCAGACCCCTGACGCCCAGTGCGCGGTCCGGAGTCGGATCGAATTCGGGGGGCAGGATGCCCTCCTTTTTGTAGAGATAGCAGTCGATCGCGTAAAAAACCGCCAGCACGATGCCCGCAACCAGCAACGTCGGCAGGAACAGATGAATGGTCGGCCAGAAAAAATCAACGCCCTTGAGAAAGCCCAGAAACAGCGGCGGATCGCCGAGCGGCGAGAGCGCGCCGCCGATATTGGCAACGAGAAAAATGAAGAAGATGACAACGTGCACGTTGTGCCGGCGATTGTCGTTCGCGCGCAGCAGCGGGCGAATCAGCACCATCGACGCGCCTGTCGTACCGGCCAGGCTTGCCGCCGCCGCACCTCCGGCAAGGATGCCCGTATTGAGGCGCGGGCTGCCGTGCAGGTTGCCCTTGATGTGAATGCCTCCGGCGACAGTGAACAGCGAAAACAGCAGGATGATGAACGGCAGATATTCCAGCAGCATGGTGTGCAGGAATTCGTAAAGCGCGACGTTCAGTCCGTAGGTCAGCGCGAACGGGATGATGAAAGCAAGCGCCCAGAAGGCCGATATTTTGCCGAAATGATGGTGCCAGAAATCGGGCGCCACGAGCGGCATGATCGCAATCGACAACAGCATGCCGGCGAAGGGCGCGATCCATACGAGTCCAAGTTGCTCGCCAGCGACATGGGGCGCGCCGTCCGCCGCCGCCAAAGCCGGATCGGCGCCGATCAGGCAAAGCAGAACCAGCGATACAGGGAAGGGGAAGCGTTTTTTCACAGGGCGCGGCAGGGGATTGTTGTCGTTGAGGCTGGTGTGCGTGATGGCGCCCATGCTATAGAGCAAGCATTCCGGTTGCTAGCCGGCGCGGAAGTTCTCATAATCGTTACAGTCTTAAGTCAGTCTTGAGTTTGCCAGACTGCGGGGCTCGCGCCCTTGTCCGTAACCCACCAGGAGACAACACATGACCATTGCTGATAAGAGCACACCGCGCCGCAAGTTCCTGAAGCGCACCGGCGCCGCCGCGGGCGCGGCGGCGATTGCCGGATTTCCGCTTTTTTCGGTCGCGCAAAGTCCGGTCACTTTTCGCTGGCAAAGCACGTGGCCGGCGAAGGATATCTTTCACGAATACGCGGCGGACTATGTCAAGAAGGTTAACAATATGGCTGGGGGGCGGCTCAAAATCGAGTTGCTGCCGGCGGGCGCCGTGGTCAAGGCGTTCGACCTGATCGACGCCGTTTCCAAAGGCACGCTCGATGGCGGTCACGGCGTTATCGCGTACTGGTATGGAAAAAATTCCGCGATGGCGCTGTGGGGTTCCGGCCCGGCATTCGGGATGGACGCCAACGTATTGCTCGCGTGGCACAACTACGGCGGTGGCAAGGAGTTGCTCGATGAGCTTTACAAGAGTTTGAACCTTGACGTCGTATCGTTCCTTTATGGCCCGATGCCGACGCAGCCCCTGGGCTGGTTCAAAAAACCGGTCAGCAGCGCCGCCGATATGAAAGGTCTGAAGTTTCGTACCGTCGGCTTGTCGATCGATATCTTTACCGGCATGGGCCTCGCGGTGAACGCGCTGCCCGGCGGCGAAATCGTGCCGGCGCTGGATCGCGGATTGATCGACGCCGCCGAGTTCAACAACGCGAGTTCGGATCGTCTTCTGGGTTTCCCGGACGTGTCCAAAATCTGCATGCTGCAAAGCTATCACCAGTCGGCCGAGCAGTTCGAAATTCTGTTCAACAAGAAAAAGTACGATGCGCTTTCCGCTGACCTGAAGGAGATTATCCGTTACGCAGTCGAAGCGGCGTCCGCCGATATGTCGTGGAAAGCGGTCGACCGCTATTCTCAGGACTACGCGGACATGCAAGCCAAGCAAAACGTCAAGTTCTACAAGACGCCGGATTCGATCCTGCAAGAACAGCTGCGGGTGTGGGATGAAGTCGCCAAGAAGAAATCGGCGGAGAATCCGTTGTTCAAGAAAATCTACGATTCGCAGCGCGCATTCGCGCAGCGCGCGGTGCGTTGGCAGCAGGACACGATGGTGACCTCGCGTTTGGCGTATAACCATTTCTTTGCTGGTAAGGCCTAGCAACACGCATAGTATTGTTGCTCGAACAGGCGCTTTCCGCGCTGATCGACTGTCGCCTTCCGGTCTTGACGAGGGAAGGTTGCGATGGGGGTGAAATGCAGGAGAAATGTCCGTACCTTGACTCCACCCAACTTCCTGCATCGAGGGGAGGGCAGACTGGTGAAAGATGCGCGATCCAAAGCGCAGGCCGCAGCGATAGTCTCGTATTGATTGGGTCTCGGCTCCGTGCAAAATCTCCTGCTCCTGGTCGATAAGATCAGCACTTTCGTCGGCCAGGCGTTCGCCTGGCTGATCGTCGCGTTGACGTTCATGATTTCATGGGAGGTGTTTTCGCGCTATGCGCTGAACACGCCGCATGCCTGGATGTTCGACGCGAACAACATGATGTACGGCACGCTGTTCATGATGGCCGGCGCCTATACGCTGGCCAAGAATGGCCACGTGCGAGGCGACGTGCTGTATGGCTTTTTCCCGCCGCGCGTGCAGGCCGGGCTCGATCTCCTGCTCTATCTCGCTTTTTTCTTTCCCGGCATCATCGCGCTGGCCTATGCCGGCCTCGATTTCTTTCAGGTTTCGCTTGCCCAGAACGAACATTCTTCGGTGGCTGCCGACGGCCCCCCGATATATCCGTTCAAAGGCGTGATCATGATTGCCGGCGCATTGCTGCTGCTACAGGGCGTCGTCGAAGTCCTGCGCTGCGCGATTTGTCTGAAACAGGGTTACTGGCCTTCGCGTGAAGAAGATGTCGAAGAAGTCGATGTCGACAAGCTCAAGGAAATGGTCCACGTCAAGGATGAGGACATCGCGGCGCTCGACCCTGCCGCGCCCGGCCCGATTCCTGCCGACAAACGGGCGTCCGGGCTATGACAATTTCATCGGACAAGACGAAGCCGGATGGCCGCCAGCATGTCGGCGGATGTCGCCGTGATCGGGCGGGCCATCGCCGGACATCTCGCTCATGAGAAAAGAGTTATGGTTCGGGTTGTCGATCATGGCGATGGTCGTAATCGCCTGCTTTGTCGTGCTGCCGGCGCCGTCCGAAATGACCTACGGCCATCTCGGGCTGTTGATGCTCGGGCTGGTTGTGGTCGCCATCATGCTCGGCTTCCCGACCGCCTTCACCTTGATGGGCATGGGTGTCATTTTCGGCTGGATTGCCTTCGCCTACGACACGCCGAGAATCCTCGACCTGATGGTGCAACGCACGTATGCAGTGATGTCGAACGACGTACTGATTGCCGTGCCGTTATTCGTGTTCATGGGCTATCTGGTCGAACGTGCGAACCTGATCGAAAAGCTGTTCAAGAGCATGCATCTGGCGATGTCGCGCATACCCGGCTCGCTGGCGGTGGCGACGATTGCGACCTGTGCGATTTTTGCGACCGCGACCGGCATCGTCGGCGCGGTAGTCACGCTCATGGGCTTGCTGGCGTTCCCGGCCATGCTGCGCGCCGGGTACAACGTCAAGGTATCGGCCGGCGCGATTACCGCTGGCGGCTGCCTTGGCATCCTGATTCCGCCGTCGGTGCTGCTGATCGTCTACGGCGCGACTGCCGGCGTGTCAGTCGTGCAACTGTACGCCGGCGCCTTTTTCCCGGGGATCATGCTGGCTGCGCTTTATGTCGCCTATGTGATCGTGCTCGCGAAACTGCGACCGGCATTGATGCCGCCGTTGCCGGCCGAGGAACGCAAGGTAAAGCTGCCTCACTTCGCGCAGGTGCTGTCGCGTGATCGCGGCAAGGTGGCGTTGCCGGCATTGTTCGCGGGATTCGGACGGCGCAACGGTCTTCCGACTGGCGTTGTCGCCCGCAACCTGTTCGTCGCTTTGCTGCCGGCGCTTGCCGGTGTTTTCCTGCTGGGATTGCTTTACCGCAGCGCTACGGCCCCACTCGTTGTGCAGTCTACGGAGGGTCTGGTCGAATTCGGCTCGGAGTTGGGCAGTGGGGCTGTCGCCGGAAAGACCAAGCGACCGCCGGCCGGACTGGGTGTGCAGGAACCGCCGGTTTCCTCACCACCGCCGTCACTCGATCAGCAGTCATTGGGCGTGCAGGAGCCGCCGCTGGTTCAGGAACCTGGCGGCGCGCAGGATCCGTCTGCCGCGCAGAATGCGCCTCTCGGGGTGGCGGAACCGCCGGGCGCCGAATCCGTAACAAGCGAATCCCCCGCGGAAGCGACGGCGGATGCTGCCGCCGCCGATGGCGCACTGGCAGCGCCGACATGGTTCTGGATTACGTTCGCCGTCATCGCGGCTGCGTTGCTGATTTTTTACGCATTGCTCAGCTTCGCGCGTCTCGAAATTTTCAAAATGCTGCTCGGCTCGTTCTTTCCGCTGGCCATGCTGATTCTGGCGGTACTCGGTTCCATCGTGTTCGGGCTGGCGACGCCGGCCGAGGCCGCGGCCATGGGATCGCTCGGCGGTCTGCTGCTGGCTGCCGCCTATCGTCAGTTGAATCGCGGCGTGCTGCAGGAATCGGTTTTTTTGACCGCCAAGACGACGGCCATGGTGTGCTGGCTGTTCGTCGGTTCGAGCATATTCTCGGCCTCGTTCGCGCTGCTCGGCGGCCAGGAGTTGATCGAGCGCTGGGTGCTGTCGATGAACCTCGCCCCGGTCGAGTTCATGCTGCTGGCGCAGGTAATTATTTTCCTGCTCGGCTGGCCGCTCGAGTGGACCGAAATCATCGTGATCTTCATGCCGATTTTCGTGCCGCTGCTGCAGCACTTCAACATCGATCCCCTGTTTTTCGGCCTGCTGGTGGCGATGAATCTGCAGACCGCTTTTCTGTCGCCCCCGGTTGCAATGGCGGCTTTTTACCTGAAAGGCGTCGCACCGCCGCATGTGACCCTGGGTCAGATTTTCTCCGGCATGTTGCCGTACATGGCGATTCAGGTTTTTGCCATGTTCCTGCTTTACATGTGGCCCGCGATCGGGCTATGGCTGCCGAACTATCTGTATAAATGATTGCGCTGCACCAGATCGGCTTGCGCGCTGCCCGTGATGACATAGCCGCAGGAAGGCTGACGGCCGCAAAATATCTGGCGGCATTGCTCGAACGGACTGCCCGTTTTGAACCGCGGGTGCAGGCGTGGCAATGGTTCGATCCGGAGCGCGCGATGACGCTCGCGAAGCGGAGCGATCACGGGCCGCCGCTCGGCGGCGACGCCCTCCTGCGCGGCATCCCGATCGCCGTCAAGGATATTATCGACGTCATGCAATTGCCGACGGGCATGGGATCGAAGCTGTACGAGGGCGAGCGCAACGTTGCCAAATGCTCGGCGAAAATTGTGGAATGCATCGAAGGCGCCGGCGCTTATGTGCTCGGCAAAACCGTGACCGCCGAGTTCGCTTTTCTTGCCCCGGGCAAAACGCGTAACCCGTGGCATGACGCGCACACGCCGGGCGGATCGTCCAGCGGTTCGGCGGCGGCAGTCGCAGCCGGTTTCGTACCCGGCGCGATCGGCACGCAAACCAATGGCTCCGTCATTCGTCCGGCGGCATTCTGCGGCGTCGTCGGCTTCAAGCCGAGCGCAGGTACGATCTCGGCAGACGGCACTTTGAGCTATAGCCCGACGCTCGACCAGACCGGTGTGTTCACGCGCAGCGTCGCCGACGCGGCGATGCTTTCGTCATATGTCGGCGAGCGGCCGATCGCGGTTGACGTTCGCAACATGGAGCGCCCTCCAACTCTGCTCGCTGTGCGCTCGCCGGTGTGGGAAAAAGCGACGCCGCCGCAGCGCGCGATGCTGGCGGCGAATATCGAGCAATTGCGCAAAGCCGGCGGGCGCGTTGACGAGATCGAATTGCCGCGCGCATTTGACCGCGCGCATTCCGTTCTGCGCACAATCATGGCGTCTGAGGC
>JACDAM010000090.1 GCA_013695435.1 Burkholderiales bacterium
ACGATGACCTCCACCTCCAACATGGCCCTCAGCCTGATCGATGCGACCATCGACCGGCTGACCCGGCACGCGCCGTTCGACGGCATGGAGCGGGCGGATCTACAGTTTCTGGCGGCGCGTCTCAAGATCGCTTATTTTTCGTCCGGCACCGTCATTCTCGAGCCCGCGCCAGACGCTCCCGATTTTCTATACATCATCAAGCAAGGCGCGGTGCTGACCGAGGGCGTCTCAGGGGATTCCGGGTCAGCTCTGGGGCTACACGAAGGCGAGTGCTTCCCGATAGGCGCACTGCTGTCGAGTCGTGCGGTTACCAGCGTCTATCGCGCTTCGCAAGACACGTTTTGCTATCTGTTGACGCGCGCTGCGTTCAATGAGCTGATGCAGCGATCCCCCATTTTCCAGTCGTTCTGTACGCAGCGCATTGCCCACATGTTGCAAAACGCCCTCACCAGCGTGCAGGCTGATGCCGTGCTGCAAAGTAGTCAGGCGCCTCTCACGCGTCGGCTCGCGCAGGCAGTGGGCGAAGCGCCTTTTACCTGCGACGAAAGCACACCGATCCGGGCGGCGCTGGAACTCATGTATCGCGAGGGGGCAGGTTCGATTCTGGTGACCCGGGGCGAAGCGCAGCTGGCCGGCATTTTTACATTGCGCGATCTACTTGGCCGGGTAACCTTGGCCGGCGCGCCCCTTAGCGCGCCGATCGCCAGCGTGATGACGCCCGATCCGATCACCTTGCCGCCCGAAGCTTTCGCCTTCGAAGCGGCGCTTGCCATGACCCGGCACGGCATTCACCGCGTCGTCATCGCCGACGGTGGCAAACCAATCGGCGTGGTCTCCGAGAAGGATCTGTTTTCGTTACAGCGCATCGGCCTCACCGAAATCAGCCTGGCGTTACGCACCGCCGCTACGCTTCCGACTCTGGTTTCACTCGCAGGCGACATCCGTGGACTGGCGCGCAACCTGCTCGCACAAGGCGTCAGCGCCGCGCATCTGACACAAATTCTCTCGATGCTGAATGACCTACTGTCGCAGCGCGTGATCGAACTGGAGCTGCAGGCCGCTGGCCTCGATGTCTCGTGCTTCTGCTGGATCGCACTCGGCAGTGAAGGGCGGCGCGAGCATACGCTAGCGTCCGATCAGGACAACGGCATCATTTTCGCCGATCCGGCCGAGGGCGACGAAGACGCCATGCGCGACCAGCTGGTTCCGGTGGCGCGGCGCATCAACGAAGCGCTCGCGCAGTGTGGCTTCCCGCTTTGCCGCGGCGAAGTGATGGCGAGCAACCGCAAGTGGTGCTTGAGCCTCGCCGAGTGGAAGGCTGCGTTCCAGCAATGGATCTTGCAGGGCGATCCGGAGTCGCTGCTCAACGCCACTATCTTTTTCGATTTTCGCCCGCTTCACGGCGACGCCCGTCTCGCCGAAGCGCTGCGCGCGTGGCTGAACCAGGCGGCAGCCGATAACGACCGCTTCCTCTATCAGATGGCCGGGAATGCACTGACCAATCGGCCGCCGTTGGCCATAGTGCGGGATTTTGCGGTCTCCCAAGATGCAGAGCATCCGGGCACCATCGATCTCAAAGTCAATGGCGCCGGCGTGTTTGTCGAGACTGCCCGTATCTTCGCATTGGCGCACGGTGTGTCGCACACCAGCACCGCCGACCGACTTCGCCAGACCGCGCTTCGGCGCAATTCTCCCACGGCGGAATCGGAGGCGTGGGTGGAGGCTTTCCAGTTCGTTCAGCTTATGCGGCTACGACACCAGCAGCGGCAACTGGCGCGCAACGCCGCGCCGGACAATCATGTCGATCCGGATACGCTGAACCCGCTCGATCGGCGCATTCTCAAGGAATCGCTGCGCCTGGCCAAGACTTTGCAAAACCGGCTCGCGCTCGATTACCGTCTATGACTTGGCTATCCAACCTGGCACATCGGTTCGACAGGCCTGCGGAACTCGATGCCGAGACAAGGACGCGGGTGGGCGCGTGGCGGGCGAGTCGCGCCGGCGACCTGAAGAAGCCGCTGTCCCAAACGCGATGGGTGGTCGTCGATACGGAGACCACAGGGCTCGACCCAACGCGTGACCGACTGCTCTCCATCGGTGCGTGCGCGATTACCGATCGCGCACTGGCGCTCGACGACAGCTTCCTGGTGGCGATTCGCCAGACGCGAGTCAGTGCTGATGAAAACATTTTGATCCACGGCATTGGCGGTCAGACGCAGTTAAGCGGCATGGACGAAGCCGAGGCACTCGGACGCTTCCTCGAATACGCCGGGCGCGACATTCTGGTGGCTTATCATGCGACCTTCGACCAGCAAATGCTGGCGGTTGCAATGCGCGAGCGCATAGGCGTGGCGTTCAAGCCTAAATGGCTCGATGTGGCTAAACTCTGCGACGTGCTTTTTCCGGCCAAGGCCCGCGAAATCAAGCATCTGGACGACTGGCTCGAGCACTTCGGCATCGTTCAGCATGCGCGCCACAATGCGGTTGCCGATGCTTTCTGCACGGCGGAATTATTGCTCGTACTGCTTGCTGAAGCCGAACGTCAGGGTATGATGAGCACGCAGTCGTTGGTCCGCGCAGAACACCTCCACCACTGGCTGAAACGCTGAGGCTCGCCCGTACCGATGCCTTGTCTGGATGACAGTGTTACCAAATACCGAAGCATAAGCGCCCCGCTTTTCTACATCCCAATCCATGTTGCGCCGATCGTTTTTCAGTCGTTCGTATACTTTTTCTCGATCGGGTCCACGCTTCGTAATAGCTCCAAGCCGACCCATAATGGGTTGGCATGTAGTTAAACCAGGAGGAGAGCGAAATGAGTACCGCAGGCACGAATTGGTCTCGAATAGACGCGGATCCGCGTTTCCGAAAATTGCATGCCAAAAAAAGTTCGTTTCTTTGGGGCCTTATGGCCTTCTCGGTCATCTTCTACTTTTTGCTCCCTATCGGCGCTGGATATTTCAGCGATATCTTCAAAATCAAGGTGTGGGGCGTCATGAACTTTGGGCTATTGTTCGCCATGACCCAATTCGTGGTTGCCTGGGTGATCGCGTTTGCCTACTCGCGTAAAGCCGCCCAATTCGACGCCATGGCCGAAGAAATCATCCGGGACCAACAAAGGATGGGAGGAAAACCATGAACATCGCAAAAGTATTTTCCGTTGGCTTGACTGGTCTGGTGTTCGGGCTGGCCGGCAGTTACGCGTTCGCGCAAGCCACGGGAGCCGTCGAGTCGAAGTATCGCTGGCTGACCTTCGCGGTGTTCGGCGCGATTATTGCGCTGACCATGTATATCACCTACCGCGCCGCCAAGCGCACCAAAACGGCGGCGGATTTCTACACCGCCGGCGGCGGCATGACCGGCATTCAGAACGGCTGGGCGATTGCGGGGGATTATCTGTCAGCCGCGTCGTTCCTTGGCATCGCCGGACTCATTTCGCTGAACGGCTACGACGGCTTTATGTACTCGGTAGGCTGGCTGGTCGCCTACATCACCGTGCTGCTGGTGATTGCGGAACCGTGCCGTAACATCGGCAAATACACGATGGGCGACATCCTTGCGTTCCGCAACAATCCTAAGACCGTCAGGACAGTCATGGCGCTTTCGACCATTACCGTCTCGACCTTTTATCTGACCGCGCAGATGGTCGGCGGCGGCGTGCTGGTGAAGACGCTGATCGGAATCGACTATGAAATCTCGGTAATTGTGGTCGGCATTCTGATGCTCGCCTATGTGGTATTTGGCGGCATGGTGGCGACCAGCTATGTGCAGATCATCAAGGCCATTCTGCTGGTTATCGCTTCGCTGGTGATGGTGACGCTGATCTGGAGCCAGTACGGCTTCAGCTTTCCGGGTTTTCTTCAGGCGGCGGTCAACGATCCGGGCATTCAAGGTCGCGTGGCGACTTTGCTCGGTGACGCCTCGAAAAACATGACGCCGGAGCAATTGGGTCAGCGTTTCCTCGAGCCCGGTCTGCTGTTCAAGGATCCGATCGATCAGATCTCGCTGGGGATGGCGCTGGTGCTCGGCACCGCCGGGTTGCCGCACATTTTGATGCGTTTCTTTACCGTACCGACGGCTCAGGCAGCGCGTAAATCCGTTATCTGGGCGATGGCGATCATCGGCGGCTTTTACGTGTTGACGCTGTTTCTCGGTTTGGGCGCAGCGATGAAAGTCGGTCCGTCCAATATCATCGCGGTCGATAAAGGCGGCAATATGGCAGCCCCGCTACTCGCGCAATTTTTAGGCGGGGGCGCCGACTCCCTGCTCGGCAATCTGATGCTCGCCTTCGTGGCGGCGGTCGCTTTCGCGACTATTGTCGCGGTCGTGGCCGGCCTGGTGCTCGCCGCCGCTTCGGCCATGTCTCACGACATCTGGGTAGGCGTGATAAAAGGCGAAAACGCGACTTCGGAAGAAGAGGTGAAGGCGGCGCGTATTTGCTCGGTGATCGTCGGCGTCATTGCGATCACCATCGGAATACTCGCCAAAGGCCAGAATGTGGCGCACCTGGTGGCGCTGGCTTTTGCGGTCGCGGCCTCGGCCAACCTTCCAGTGATCCTGCTGACGCTTTACTGGAAGAGATGCAACACCGGTGGCGTGGTGGCCGGACTCGTGCTCGGAACGCTAACGGCAATCGCGCTGGTGCTGGTGTCGCCCAACATGACGTATCCGAAAGCTGCCAAAGCTGCCGCGCAAAAGGTGATTGACGCAGCACCGGCGAGGATGGCAAAGCTGCAGGCCGACCTGGCTGCTGCAACAGATCCGAACAGAAAGGCGATTGTCCAAAAAGCGCTAGCCGGCGTCGACAAGGACGTGACCGTGGCGCAAGACACGATGAAGCGATTGGCAAACGACAACACCAGCATAGTGGGTCTCGAAGAACCGCTGTTCAAGCTGAAGAATCCCGGGATCATCTCGATTCCTGTGGGATTTCTGGCGGTTTTCCTGGGCTCTTTGTTCTATCGCGATAAGCGCGCCGAGGATATGTGGGACGAACTGTACGTACGGTCAAACACGGGTATGGGCCGTGCCGGCGCCGCCGCGCATTGATCGGGCAGGCGGCATAACACACTTTGCCCGCAAGTTGGGGCGACGAGCGTCGGGCACGAGAGTCGTTTCGCGGACAAAATCCGGTCACATTGGGTGTGGACGACAACCCCTGCCTGGCGCGCTCGCCATGTC
>JACDAM010000091.1 GCA_013695435.1 Burkholderiales bacterium
TGCGCGACTACTCGCTGGAGTGGACGGGCTGGGGCAATCCCTTTTTGACCGCGCGTGGCCTGCTAGTCGATGTTGTCGGCGCCTCTGTGCAGGAAGTTACGGGTTTGTTGCCCGAGCTCTCCTGCACCGGTGGCACCTCCGATGGGCGCTTCATCGCAAGCGTATGCAACGAATTAGTCGAGTTGGGCCCAGTCAACGCGACGATTCACAAGGTGGACGAGCGCGTGGCGATCGCCGATCTGGAACCGCTGGCGCGAATTTACCGGAACATTCTCGAGCGGCTGCTGTTGCCGGGGTAGCCGTCGATGAGCTCGATTCCCGCCAATGAACTCGAGACCGTGCGCGACTGGCTGCGCTGGGCAGTCTCCCGCTTCAACGAGGCCAAGCTCCATTTCGGGCACGGCAGCACGCAGGCGTACGACGAGGCCGCGTACCTGCTGCTGCACGCACTACACCTGCCGCTCGATCGCCTCGAGCCCTTTCTTGACGCCCGCGTCACGCAAGACGAACGGGCGCGGCTTGCGGAGCTGTTCACCCGCCGCATCGACGAGCGGATTCCGGCAGCGTATCTGACGCGCGAGGCGTGGCTTGGCGAGTTCCGGTTCCAGGTCGATGAACGCGTCATCATTCCGCGCTCGTTCATCGCCGAATTGCTACCGCAGGGGATCGCCCCCTTCGTCGGTGCGCCGGAGACTGTCACGGCTGCGCTGGACTTGTGCACCGGTTCGGGCTGCCTCGCGATCCTGCTCGCGCATGCGTATCCGATCGCGGACGTGGACGCCGTCGATATTTCCGCGGATGCCCTCGCCGTGGCGCAACGCAACGTCAGCGATTACAGCCTGGCGGACCGGATCAATCTGATTCGCTCCGATCTCTTCGGCAATCTGTCCGAAAAAACCTACGACCTCATCATCTGCAATCCTCCATACGTGACGGCCATGGCGATGGGAGAGCTTCCGCGCGAGTATCGCCATGAACCGGAACAGGCGCTCGCCGGCGGCGACGATGGATTGGACGCCGTGCGCACGATCGTCAAGGAAGCGCCACGGTTTTTGAACAACGGCGGGACGCTGGTTGTGGAAGTTGGCCACAACCGCGCCGGGGCGGAAAGCGCGTTCCCTCGGCTCCCCTTCGTGTGGCTGCCGACGTCCTCCTCGGAGGACGCCGTGTTTCTCGTGAAACGCGAAGAATTGATCGCGGGGCGCTAAATTCATCCGACGCTCGGAAGCTAAAGCTAAAGAAGGCTTGTGCGTGCAACGGCTCGCGCGCTTATCGTCGCGTAGAATCGCGCTTCACTTTTCTCCAACAGCAGCCTCACGATGGCCGAACGTTCCGGCGGCGAAATTCTCGTCGCCAGCCTGCTTGCACAGAACGCCACGCACGCATTCGGTGTCCCGGGCGAGAGCTATCTCGCCGTATTGGATGCGCTGTACGATGCGCAGGAGCGCCTGCAATTTTTTGTGTGTCGGCACGAAGGAGGCGCGGCATACATGGCCGAGGCGTTCGGCAAGTTGACCGGACGTCCCGGTCTTTGTTTCGTCACGCGCGGGCCGGGCGCTTCTAACGCCGCCATCGGCATCCATACGGCGGCGCAGGATTCGACACCGCTGATCATGTTCGTCGGTCAGGTCGGATCGGACACCTGCGATCGCGAAGCGTTTCAGGAGATCGACTACCGCCGGATGTACGGTAGTGTCGCCAAGTGGGTGGCGCAAATCGATCGTGCGGAGCGCATTCCCGAATACACTGCGCACGCGTATCGAATCGCGCAGTCGGGACGACCGGGTCCGGTGGTATTAGCGATACCCGAAGATGTCTCGACAGCGCGCGTCACTTGTCACGATGCGCCGCGCGTCGACGCGATTGGCTCGGGGCCCGATCAAGGACAGGTCGACGCGGTCCACGCTGCGCTCGAGCAGGCACGCGCGCCGCTGGTTATCGTTGGCGGGAGCCGGTGGGACGCTGCTGCGTGCCATTCTTTGCGCACGTTTGCCGAAGGCACTGGACTGCCCGTCGCCTGCGCCTTTCGCAATCAGGACCTATTCGACAATCGTCATTCGCACTACGCGGGCGATGTCGGTATCGGCATCAATCCTAAACTCGCCGCGCGCGTCAAGAATGCGGACGTACTGCTCGTGATCGGTGAGCGCTTAGGCGAGATGACGACGTCGGGCTACACATTGCTCGACGTGCCGGTGCCGCGCCAGAAGCTCCTTCACGTTCATCCGTCGGTCGAGGAACTGGGCCGCGTGTACCAGCCGGCGATCGCGATCGCGGCAACACCAGGCGCGTTTCTGGCTGCGATCAACAGCAAACGTCGAATAGGCCGCGCGCGGTCGCCTGATGCCGCAGCACAAGCGCACACCGACTACGAGGCGTGGCGCGAGCCGCGGCCCGTTCCCGGAGCGGTCGATCTGTGGCAGATCGTGCGCTGGCTTGACGAGCGGTTGCCCGACGATGCCATTCTTGCCAATGGTGCGGGCAACTACACGGTCTGGCTGCACCGCATTTTTCGCTATCGCGGCTTCCGGACGCAACTCGCGCCTTACTCCGGTGCCATGGGCTACGGTGTACCGGCTGCGATCGCGGCGAAGGCGGTGCATCCGCAGCGCATCGTCGTTTCGTGGAACGGTGACGGTTGTTTCCTGATGAACGGGCAGGAACTCGCGACAGCCGTGCAATATGGGCTTGCGATCATCTTCGTCGTCATCGACAACGGCATGTACGGGACCATCCGGATGCATCAGGAAAAAAATTATCCCGGAAGAGTCGCCGGTACAGAGCTGCGCAATCCGGACTTCGCCGCCGTTGCGCGGGCGTACGGCGCGCGAGGTGATACGGTCGTGACAACGGCGGAATTCGCGCCGGCATTCGAGCGCGCGCTATCCGGTGCCGGGCCCGCGCTGTTACACGTCAGGATTGACCCGCAGGCGCTGACGATGAACGCTTCGCTCGACGATCTGCGCGAGCAAGGCCGCGCGTTGCATCCGGCATGACGGCATCCGGCGTGCGCTCGTAATCTATCAGCCGCGCCGCAGCGAACCCGCGAGCTAGCATAGAATCGTGGGCATGACTCCATTG
>JACDAM010000092.1 GCA_013695435.1 Burkholderiales bacterium
AGGTAACGTGGCCACGGTGCAAAATATCGAAACAGCCGTTCGTGAATACCAGCGGTCGCACGGCTTTGATCAGGAATTCCGCGATCGATGCTCGCTGCAAAATCTTTTGCTCGAATGCCGGCGCGAACGAGGATGCGTCCGACATTGCGCTAGACATGCCGATTGTCGCGCAAGAACATTTCGGTGGCCGGCAGCGCCGACCATTCGGTGATCGCGTTCATCTTCACCGTCAGCCTGGCGGCGTCGAACTGATCCCGCGGCACATCGTCCGCCATGTTCCAGCGCGCTTTTTCGAGCGATTTGAGTAAACCCGGATAGAGCATCGATTACATCCCCGCAACAACCCTTGTTTGCGCACTTGTGCGCATATGGTTATCAGGGCGCTGATGGGTGCGGCCCAAGGAACCTGGCTCCATTGAAGTGGATTAGGTGCGAGGGTGCGTCAGCAACCCAGACTTCAGTTTCCCAAGCGATTTCGCCAAGGTAACGGCTCATGAGGGACCGGTTCGGGAAAGCTGTTACGTAGACAAGCCCTGCCTTTGATGTGGCGAACAGGCGAGCCAGCTCCTCGTGACGTTTCCCGTCGACTGGGCCATGGCTCGTGACCGACTCCACCAATAGCAGCCAATTTCGTTCAGGGTAATGGATTACCACGTCCGGCATCTTGCCGTGCGCCTCAACATTCACGCCCAAGTCAGCGAGCGACACTGCATCGAAGTAGCCCCACTTGACGCCTGTCTCCCCCGCGTAAATAAGCACACCTCCCGGAACGAACCGCGAAGCGAAGTCTTCGATCACGGCCTTAATAAGTTCGCTGTGGTCACCGGGTGTCAGATGGATCTTCTGTCCCGGCGCGACTTGCACCGGGATTCTGTTCTGCTCGCGCACGCGTGCGTACCGAGCAGCGAGCGTCTGGCGTTTCGCGAGGTAGCCCGTCAGGCTGTCATGCCATTCGGTGGCGCCGTAGGTGCGCAACAGCGTCAATGCCGCAGGCTCAATCTGATAGACGGCTTCGGGCTGTTTACTGGCCGTGCCGCGTCGTCCGGATTGTAGAGAGCGATGCCTGCATCCACGAATTGATGCATCGTCTGCCGCCGCACGGTCTCACGAGTGTTCGGTGCGTAATCTTTTCGGTAGTGCTCGCGTGCCCAATCCATGATTGGGGTAATTCCGATGAGTGGATTCTCTGATTCACTCCAAGGCTTGCCGCGCGTCAAGTTCAGGAGCGCCAACAGGCAGAGTGCCGAACGCTCGTTCTGCTGCGCGCGTGGCAGACCGAGCGAGACGAGGATTTTTTTGGCGTCCGTGATGTAATTCTTTCCTCCCTTGGTCATGCGCTCACGTCGGCGAGCTGTTCGTCAATCATGGCTTGGGATAGCTCGCCGTTCTTCATGGCCCACTTTCCGAGTTTCAGAAGGGCTTCGCGGCTCGGATACTTCATGGCCCTAAGGTCGGCGGCGTTCACCTGGGTATGACCACTGAATCGTCGAAAATGGTCATCAACCGCAGTAGTATTGAGGAACACGGCTAGCCCATGTGCGAGCGCTGCTGGAAGGCCGTTTCTGCGCTCGTGAAAGACGTTAAGGTGATTCTCGAAGCCAAAGGCGGTCGCGCCCGGGAATGCTTTTGGATCCACAACGCTGGCCATAATCCGACGCCGCTCTTCCTTGGAAGAAAACCGGCGCACTACAGTATAGAAACCAGCCGGGTAGAGCCATTTCTCGGTGTCGGCGTTGCGGTGGATGGCGTTAGCTTTCTTGAGGTCTTCCTTCGGCCACGCTACGGCCCTGCCTGAGAAGTGCACAGGGTAGAGCAGCGGGACGCTTTCCGCCTCCGGCGATTGGCGTATGTGTTCTCTCAATCGGAAATCGACGACAGGGCCAGTCGAGACCATTACGCCGATTTCGTTGAGGGTATAGCGAATCGCGGCGCTTAGTTCGATGACGCTTTGCCCGGTGGATGCGGGAACATGGACAAAGCGGTCCGGATCATTCGGAAACACGATTCTGTCGAACGCATGTTGGTGAATGCTGTAGTCGTCGAACCGGTCATCCGTAGAAGTTGAAACCATCACGTTCTCTTGCTCGCCATCTCGTTCGAGCATGATGATCACGTTCTCTTGCAGCACGTCATCGTCCTTGAACGCCATATCGCGCGATGCGAACAAATGCAGGTGCCGAATGGCGGCACGTTCCAATATGAACGCTCGAAAGGGCCGGTAGTATGGGCCGTTGCAGAAGCTGCGCGGAACGATGGCGACAAGCTGCCCGCCTGGGCACAGCAACGCGAGCGCAAGCGCCACGAAGGCAGAATAGAGGTTGACTGTTTCGATCCCTACTTGCCTGAGTAGAAGCCGGTGATGTGACTGCGTATTTATCTTCTTGTAGGGTGGGTTGATAATCGCGTGCGTGAATTTACCGGCAGTGCTGAACTGGAGCCGATTTACAGCGTCCTCGATGAAATCGCCCGGGACGATGTCGCAGGCAAACGGCGCTTTTGTCTCATATAGAGCCATTGTCCGAAGCAAAATCTCCCGGAGCCCGGCGTCAATCTCGCAAGCAGTTAGCCCAACTGATTTGAAGCCGAATCCACCGGCAACCCACCGTTCAAGAAAAGCATTTGCAAGGGAACCGATTCCAGCGCCGGGATCGAGAAGACGACATACCGGCAAAGTGCTTTCGGCGAACAGACTCGCCATGAAGCGGGCGGTCGTGGCCGGCGTCAGAAACTGCCCGAACTGCGATTTCTTCTTCGCTTCAGTTTCCGCGGATATGCGGAGTCTTGTCTTGTCAATATCGCCTAGCAAACCGATCGCTCCTGTTCCGCGTCCGACCAACTCGCTTGCCGATAACCAGCCCCGGCAAACCCGGCGCTACTGGATGTACTGAAAAAGCTTCACCACTCTTTTCACGTCGCTGGTCGTGCGGGCGATCTCGACTGCCTGCTCCGCTTCCTCCCGCGTCACCAGACCGAGCAGATAGACGACACCGCGCTCGGTCACGACTTTGACGTGATTCGGCTGGAACTTGGCGGCATCGACGAAGCGCGCCTTGACCTTCGAGGTGACAAAACTGTCGTGCGCGCGATTCGACAAGGTACTGGTGGTCTCGCTGACCGCGATTTCATTGTGGACGCCGCGCACGTTGTTGATCGACGCGACGGTCTTTTCGATTTCGGCCTTGATCGCCGCGCTCGGCACCTCGCCGGTCAGGAGCACGATGCGGTTATAGCTGGTCGCGTTGATATGGATTCTGTCTTGATAGCTGTCGCGCACGCGCTCGGCGACTTTGAGTTCGATTTCCTGGTCTTCAGTAACCGACCCGACGCTGCGCCTGTCCGCGGCAACCAGAACGCCGGTGGTCGCGGCGCCGCCGACGAGCAATGGAATACAACCGCCGAGCACGGGAACAAGTGCGAGTGTGGCAAGCAAAACGAGATTACGCATTAATCAACTCCCAGTAAGAGGCAATCGACCGCATCGCACAGGCAATGCAGGGTGAGCAGATGGACTTCCTGGATGCGCGCGGTGCTGGAAGCCGGCACGCAAATCTGGATATCGCCGTCCGCCATCAGGCCGGCCATTGCGCCGCCGTTTTTGCCGGTCAGGGCGATCACGTCCATTTTCCGTTCATGGGCGGCGCGCACCGCTTCGACGACATTGCCGGAATTGCCGCTGGTCGAAATCGCGAGCAGCAAATCGCCGCTTTGGCCCAGGGCGCGCACCTGCTTGGAGAACACTTCGGAAAAATCGAAATCGTTGGCGATCGACGTCAAGGTCGAGCTGTCCGTCGTCAGTGCGAAAGCGGCAAGCCCGGGGCGCTCCATTTCGAAACGATTCAGCATTTCGGCGGCGAAGTGTTGTGAATCCGCGGCCGAACCGCCGTTTCCGCAACTCAGGATCTTGCGGTCGCTTCGCAAGCAGCGGACCATGCGTTCGGCGGCAGTCTGGATAGGGATTGCCAACGCGTCGGCCACGCGCAGTTTGAGTTGGGCGCTTGCCGAAAAGTGCCCTGTGATGCGGCTGATCAAATCCATGGAACGAATGCGAAGAAGCCGAAAGCCGGGAGGAAGCGAAAAACTGACGTGCGCATCGAGAGCAGCATCAAACGCAGGCATCAAACGCGTTCTGAATCCATTCGATGTCCGGCCCGCCGAACAACACTGCGTCGAAACGGCATGCGCACGCTTGCCGATTCATGCCGCGGTCGGTCAGGAAAAATTGCGCGGTGCGCACGAGCTTGCGCTGCTTCGAAAAGGTAATGCTTTCCGCCGCGTTGCCGAAATGCGGATTGCGGCGCAGCCGGACTTCCACGAACACCAGGGTTTTGCCATGGCGAAAGATCAGATCGATTTCACCATAGCGGCTGCGAAAGTTTTGCTCGAGCAGGATCAGGCCTTGCTGCTTCAGGAAATCCGCAGCCGCATGTTCGGCCTCTGCGCCGGCGCTTGTTGCCGTGGCTGCGATCAAACCTCGAACCATTTATCACCGTCGCGATCGCCCACGCTCATCATCGCTTCGGATCGATGACGAGGGCATTGCCTTGATCGAACTGGGCCTGGCTCAATTCGCGCACGAACTGGTGATTGGCTTCCAGCGTTATCCTGCCCGTCACGCCATCTATGATTGGACTGCCGCTATCGGGCTGCGCCAGGTATTGGGCGATGCGAAACGCATCGACGCCCAGCGCATAAAGCCGTTCAAGATCCATCGAAGTGGCGCCTTGCGGCCGCGGATAGACCATGACCGCCGGATGATCGGCCTGCAGCAGCCACGGCATATCGACGAAGCGCACGCCATTCAAATCGAAATTGGCCAGCGAATCGGCGCCACCATTGAACACCTGGGACGTTGCATAAACCGGAATTTCGATATCGAGATACGGCCGCACCACGCGCGCTTTCTGGAATTCGACGGCGAGAAAAACCATGTCGGCATTGCCGCTCGTCGCCGCGCTGCGCAAACGCGCCAGCTCATTCGGATCAGTCGAGTAGCGGAACTGGTCGATAATCGTCCCGCCGAGTTTGTTCCACTCGGCGAGAAACGCAAGATGGATGCGCCGCGACAGCGCCGTATCGCCGCTGACCGTCAACGCGCTGCGCTTGCCCTGCCCGATTGCGAGACGCGCGATCTGACGCGCCTCGGCTTCGATCTGCAGACCGAACAGATACAGATTGTCGGGGATCGGGATGTTTCGCTCGGGAATATTCAATGCGAGCGTCGGCACGCTGACTACATTGCTGTTGGCAAGCGCGGTCACGCCATCTCGCGTCAGCGGACCGACCACGATGCTGCTGCCGGCTTGCACAGCCTGCTCATACGCGGCCAGAATGTCGGCTACCTGATCGCCGGTCGAGTAGATGACGACCGGCAGATTCCTGCGCTTGCCTGCCAGCGAATGCGCGGCGACAAAACCATCGTGCACCGCTTTCGCCGCCGCCGAAAATGACTGCGATTGCAGCGGCAGGATCAAGGCGATGTCGCCGGTTGCGTTTTTCCTGCTGGCGGAACCCGGCAGCACGGCGGCGGCTGGCGGAATGCTGTATTCCGACAGCGGCGCGGTTTCGGCTTCGGGTATCTCCGGTGCCGGCTGCTCCGGCTGGACCACTTGCGGTTCAGCGGGAAACGGGGGCGAACTCGGCCTGATAATCGGCGTGGACGTGCAACCATACAACGCTGCGCATAGCGTCAGCAAAGGCAGAAAACGTTGCATCAGCCGAACTCGATTGGAAAGTCGACATTATATGTGGTCGCAACACCGATTGGAAACGCGCGCGACATCACGTTGCGCGCGCTCGACGTGCTCGCCAACGTCGATTTGATCGCCGCCGAAGATACGCGCAACACCGCGCATCTGCTGCAACTGCATGGCTTTTCCGCCAAGCCCGGAAAACTGGTCGCATTGCACGAGCATAACGAGCGCCAGGGAACCGAGCGCATCATCGAAGCGCTCGCTGCGGGCGCCTCGGTCGCGCTAGTCAGCGATGCCGGCACGCCAACGGTCAGCGATCCAGGCGGGCTGCTGGTGCGAGCGGTGCGCGCGGCCGGCTACCGTGTGATTCCAGTGCCGGGCGCCAATGCGATGCTCGCCGCCGTGAGCGCTGCCGGATTACCGACGCAGCCATTCCTTTTCTACGGTTTCCTGCCTGCCAAAGAAACCGCGCGCCGGCGCGAACTCGAAGCCTTGAAGCCGTTGCCCTTCACGCTGGTTTTTTACGAGGCGCCGCATCGCGTGCTCGAATGCGTTGCCGATTTATTCGGGGCGCTCGGCGAGCGCGAGATCACGATCGCGCGCGAACTGACCAAGCTGTTCGAAACCGTCTACACGTGCCGACTTTCCGAAGCGGTCGCCTGGTTGAACAATGATGCCAATCGGCAGCGCGGCGAATTCGTGCTGCTCGTTACAGGCGCAGCGGCGGCGGCCGGAAGCGGCAAAGGTGAGAGCGTGTTGCGCGTGCTGCTCGCCGAGTTGCCGCTGAAGCAGGCGGTTGCACTGACCGCGCGGATTTCGGGAGAAAAACGCAACGCCATCTACCAACTCGCGCTGACGATCAAAAACGACGCGTAGAGCGCGATAGGGGCACTAACGCCGGACAGGTTTCGAAGCAATGACGGCGATGCGCGGTTTATTCAGAACTTCTCTCGCCTTCGCCGCTGACCGCTACCCGATCGCGTCCACCGTGCTTTGCCGCGTACAAAGCCTGATCGGCGGTGGCGAGCAAGGTTTCCACGGCTGTGCCGTGCTCGGGGAATGCGGCGATGCCGAGCGAAATCGTCACTGTTCCGAGCGCCACATTCTTGTGTACAAGCTGCATACTGCGCACCGCGCTGCGGATTCTTTCGGCGCGCTGGCGCACGGCTTCGAGCGGTGATTCGTACAGCAGCAGCGCGAATTCCTCGCCGCCGAAGCGGCAGGCGATGTCGGCGCCGCGGATCTGCGATTGCAGCAATTCGCCGATCCGTTGCAACACGACATCGCCGGCATCGTGGCCGAACTGGTCATTCAGGCGCTTGAAGTGATCGACATCGAGCATGACGATCGCAAGGGTGACGCCTTTGCGTTGGGCGCGCGAGATTTCCTGCCGGAATGCTTCCTGCATGTAGCGCCGATTGAACAATCCGGTCAGCGGATCGCGTATCGATTGTTCGCGCAATGACTCGCGCAATCTCAGATTGGCCAGCGCCAGCGCAATCTGCTCGCTCAATGTGATGATGAACTGGCGATCGACTGGCGCCAGCGGGCCGGCCGCGGCGGATCGCGCGAATTCGACGTGGAACAGGCCGAGGATTTCGTTGTGCGCCGTCATCGGAATGCACAAGTACGGCGGCGGCATATCAGGGGCCGCGTGCAGCGCGCGCACGTGTTCGCAGATCGGATCGGTGGCAGCATCCTGCGCCTGATGGACCTGGCCGCGGCGCAAAGCCCAGCATTGATCGGCCGACAAGATATCGAAGGTATCGTCGCCCCACGACGCTTCGCGGCCCAGATATTTGCGCGTATCGTGCATCAGATACAGTGCACCGGTTTGCCCGGCAAACAGCTTGGCGCAAGAGCGGCGGATCACGTCGTACGCTTCGCCGGAAGTCGAACACGATTGCAGCAAGCCGCTCATGTCGCTGAGCAGGCGGATATTCGAATAATCGCGCTCGATCTGCCGGTTGGCGGCTTCGAACTGAGCGGTGCGTTCACTGACGCGTTGCTCGAGTTCGGCGTTCAGGCGGCGCACCTCGTTCTCGGCCTGCCGGCGCTCCGTGATGTCGCCGATCAGGATGACGAGGCGCGCCGCGCCGCCCGCGTGATTCCGCTTCAGGTTGCCGCGCCCCCAGATCCATCCTTCGGCGCGATCGGCGCGCACGATTCGGCACTCGAAGTTCCATATGTCGGCCCCTTTCATGGCGCGCTCGAATCCGGCGTTCACGGCTTCGCGATCGCCGGCGTGGACGTGCTGCAGGAACAGATCGTAGTTCCAGTCCGGCAAGGCATCGCCGTAACCGAAAATTCGATACAGCACGACCGAATTGAGGACGTGGCCGCTTTCGAAATCGAGTTCCCACGTGCCGATCTGCGCCGATTCCATGACCAGCTTCAGGCTTTGCGTGCTTTCGACCAGACGCTGTTCGATCAGCTTGCGCTCGCTGATGTCCTGGACATTCATCGCCTGGTACAGCGTCTCGCCGTCGTCGCCCTCCACCACGGCGATATCGACGAGCACCGGGAATCGCATGCCGTCTTTGCGGACATGTATCGATTGAAACGTGTGGCTGCCTTTTTGCCGCGCCAGGCGATCGTTCGCGTTGAACTCGACTATAGCTTCAGGCGCAACCACGAAGGATTTCGCCTGGCCGAGCAACTCCTTGATCGCATAGCCGTGCATTTCCGCGTATGACGCATTGACCGCCTGCAGCCGGTCATCGCCGATCATCGCCATCCCCCAGTCGGCGTGATCGAAAATCGACTTCCGCCGCGTCGGCTGGGCATGGCCGTCGCCGTTGTTGCTTCGATTGCGCGTGTTGCGGTGGCGGGGGCGGAACAGCGCCGCGAACAGCCGGTGCTCTCGCAAACGCGCGGAGAAACTCTCGACAAAGCGCGGCTGTTTCGCGACGGCCATCCACGCCAGCGCGCCGAGTAGAGCGCTGATAACGAGGCCGACGACAAGAACAAGATG
Organism: Burkholderiales bacterium; assembly: GCA_013695435.1. Lineage (NCBI taxonomy): Bacteria > Pseudomonadati > Pseudomonadota > Betaproteobacteria > Burkholderiales > Burkholderiales bacterium. The sequence goes on from JACDAM010000092.1 coordinate 8,665, forward strand.
CGACTTGCTGCCGGCAACGCCTGCCTCGAACTGCGGCGTCGAAGCGAAATGCAAGGTCCAGATGCGGCCGTCGATTTCGAGCTTCGAAATCGTTTCTGCCAGCGGATCAGCCGATGGCGCACGCGTCGTGCTTTGATACATGCGCGTTGCGTCGGAAACTGTGCCGCCATCGTAAATGCCGGCCTCTACAGCCGCGGATTCCCCGTTTGCCGCGGCCCGCAACATGGCGTCCAGCGCAACCATCGCATAAACGTAACCGCTAAGCGCGGCACGACGCTGTTCTATCGTAGCGCCGCCGGTATTGCGGCGGTAAACCGGCAACACCATCTGGAATCCGCCTTGCGCGCTCTGCTTATTCCCGGCCGCGAGCACAACTTTTCCCGAAATTGCGATGCCGGCGCTGTCGCGCGCTTTCAGTATCGCCTGCCTGCGCGCAGGTTCGGTGAGCATGTCGAAGCCGGCCATGCGCGCATTGTCGGGGGTGGATGGCTCGACAAAAATGACAGGCGCATAGGCGTCGCGCTGGCCCGGAGGCGTAATCGCGTAAGACGGCAACCCTTGTTTGCGCACGCGCCCCTCGTGGCGGGACCTGCTTGCGCCGGGTACGTGCTCGGCATAGCCAAGCGCCGCAATGCCCGGATAGCGCTTATCGATCTGCAATGCCTGCACGAAGGAACGCCATTCGCTGGGTTCCACGCCCGGTGTGGCGGTAAACAACGCAGCGGCGCTGTACAGCAACGATTCGTAATCGCCCAGCCGGACACGCATTGCCCCGGTAATGCCTTGCGCGCGTTCGGCCAGCCGTTCGGCCGAGGCTACACGGTGATCCGCCTTGACCCACGCCCATACGCACAGTGTGAGAACGAGGCCAAAGCCGAATGCGACTGCGCCCCAGGTGAATTCGCGGCGCGCGAACCAGGCGGTGCGAAGTTTCAGCGCTTGCCGCCCAGGATCGAGCCCAGCACGCCGCGCAGAATCTGGCGGCCGATGCCGGAGCCGATGGAACGCGCCGCGCTGGTTGCCGCCGCTTCGATTATGCCTGCGCGCTGCCGGCTGGCGCCGCCGCGCGGTCCGGGAGCCGAGCCGCCCAGCACACTGCAGAGGACGCCGCCGAACAGACTTCCACCGCCTGATTTCTCCTCGACTTTCGGCGCCTCGGCTGCTTTTGCCGCCGACGCTGCGCGCTCCGCGAGCAGTTCGTACGCCGACTCGCGGTCTTCGATTTTTTCATAGTGACCGCTGAGCACCGAACCGCTCATCACCTGCTTGCGCTCCGCGGCGGTCGCCGGGCCGATGCGGCTGGCGGGCGGCACGACAAACGCGCGCTCGACCACCGAAGGCCGTCCCTTTTCGTCGAGGAAAGAGATCAGCGCTTCGCCGACGCCGAGTTCGGTGATCGCTTTTTCGGTGTCGAGCTTGGGATTGGCGCGCAAGGTCGTGGCCGCGGTTTTGACCGCTTTTTGATCGCGCGGCGTAAACGCGCGCAACGCGTGTTGAACCCGATTGCCGAGTTGCGCGAGCACCTTGTCGGGGACATCGAGCGGATTCTGCGTCACGAAATAGACGCCGACGGCCTTCGAGCGGATCAAGCGCACGACTTGCTCGATTTTTTCGAGCAGCGCCGGCGGCGCGTCGGTAAAAAGCAGATGCGCCTCATCGAAAATGAATACGAGCTTGGGCTTGTCCAGGTCGCCGACTTCCGGCAGGTGCTCGAACAATTCGGACAGCAGCCACAGCAGCATGGTCGCGTACACTTTGGGCGAGTGGTAGAGCTTTTCGGCGGCCAGGATATTGATCATGCCGCGGCCGTCATTGCCGGTCTGCATCAGATCGGTGATATCGAGCGACGGCTCGCCGAATACTTTTTCGCCGCCTTGCGCTTCGAGCCCGAGCACGCCGCGCTGGATCGCGCCGACGCTGGCGGCCGAGATATTGCCGTATTGCGTGATGAAGGTTTTCGCGTTGTCGCCGACATGCTGCAGCAGCGCGCGCAAATCCTTGAGATCAAGCAGCAGCAGGCCGTTGTCGTCGGCGATTTTGAAGGCGAGCGTCAAGACACCTTGCTGGGTATCGTTCAGATTCAGCAACCGGCTGAGCAAAAGCGGCCCCATGTCGGAAACCGTCGCGCGCACCGGATGACCGAGCTCGCCGAACACGTCCCAGAACGTGACCGGGCAGCCGGCGAATTTGAAATCCGCGAGATCGAGCTGCGCGACGCGCTCGTTGACCTTGGCGTGCTCACCGCCGGGAAACGCCATCCCGCCGAGATCGCCTTTAACATCGGCCAGAAATACCGGCACCCCAATGTTCGAAAAACCCTGCGCCAGCGTCTGCAAGGTAATCGTTTTGCCGGTCCCGGTGGCGCCGGTAATCAGGCCGTGCCGGCTGGCCAGTGCAGGCAGCAGGCTCAATTCGGTTTGATCTTTCTTTGCGACCAGTAAAGGTTCAGGCATGGGGTGCTCCGTGGTAGGAAGTGCCGCGCGGCGGCCGGCGAAAGGGACCTCTAAATGGTAACATTACGAGCTTCATGACGTTCGGGATGGATGCATGGCTGGCCATAGCAAGTGGGCAAATATCAAGCACAAAAAAGCCGCGACCGATGCCAAACGCGGCAAGATTTTCACGCGCCTGATCAAGGAAATCACGGTTTCGGCGCGGCTTGCCGGCAGCGATTCGGGCTCGAATCCGCGGCTGCGGCTGGCGATCGACAAAGCCTATGAGCAAAACATGCCGAAAGACAATGTCGAGCGCGCGATCAAGCGCGGCGCCGGCGAACTCGAAGGCGTGAACTACGAGGAAATCCGCTACGAAGGCTACGGCATTGCCGGCGCCGCGGTGATCGTCGATTGCATGACGGATAACCGCGTGCGCACGGTGGCCGACGTGCGCCATGCGTTCGTGAAATACGGCGGCAGCCTCGGCACCGACGGCTCGGTCGCGTTCCTGTTCAGGCATTGCGGGCAATTAGTTTTCGCGCCGGGCACCGATGAAAACAAATTGATGGAAGCCGCGCTCGAAGCCGGCGCCGACGACGTCATCAGCAACGACGACGGCAGCATTGAAGTGCTCACCGCGCCATACGATTTCATCGCCGTCAAGGAAGCCCTCGAAAAAGCCAGACTCAAGCCCGAGCTTGCCGAGGTCACGATGAAGCCATCCAATGAGGCGGTCCTGAACGGCGATGACGCAACCCGCATGCAAAAGCTGCTCGACGCGCTGGAGAGTCTGGACGACGTGCAGGACGTTTATACCAATGCCGTGCTCGACTGACTTTCGCTAATTGGAAATTTTCCAGTTTCTCGCGGCTTTCGCTTGCGCGCTGTTCGCCGGCGCGGCGCTCTACGTCAATCTCGTTGAACATCCGGCGCGCGTTTCCTGTGGCGTCACGGTAGCGTTGGCGCAGTGGGCGCCAAGCTATCAGCGGGCGACAAGAATGCAGGCGCCGTTAGCCGTCATCGGCCTGATTTGCGCGCTGATCGCCTGGTTCGAGGGCGCGGGTTATTGGTGGTTGATCGGCGCAATCCTCCTGGGCGCTGTCGTTCCGTTCACTTTTCTGGTCATCATGCCGACCAACCAGCGGCTCTTGGCGCCCGATCTCGATTCCGCCGAAGCGCGCCGCCTGTTGCAAAAATGGAATGCGCTGCATGGGGTAAGAACCGCGTTGAGCCTGGTCGCGCTTGTCATCTTTCTAGGGGCCTGCTCACACATAAATCATGCCCCGCGCTTTGCTCTCGCGGGATGCGATGCGAGGCGGACGGCGCGCCGCAGGGCCATTCCCTGCAAGCAACGGCCAACGACGCAGCGCGCCCGCCACACCAAAGCCCCTACGGGTTGCCCCCAAACCGGGCGCTCACTTTGTCGCGGACCCTCGTGAAGGGAATGACCCTTCACTTCGGCCCGCTTCGCGCGATCATCCCGATTTGGGGCAACGCGGGGCATGATTTATGTGTGAACAGGCCCGAAAGCAGCAGGGTGAAGATCGGGAACCCAGGTTCGACTTCCAGCTGTCGACTACGGCTTATTGCGGGATGAGGATCACCCCAGCCAGCGGCGGTACAGTAATTTCGATCGATTCCGGCAGGCCCATCCAGGCCGATCCAACGGTGAGCGCTCCGCGATTACCCAGATTGCCGCCGCAGTAGTATTCCGAATCGCTGTTAAATACTTCACGATAAACGCCGGCGCGCGGTACGCCGATCTTGTAACCCGGCCGCGGCACCGGCGTGAAATTCAGGACGACGACGACGAACGAGCCGTCGCGCGCACGCCGTAGATAGCTGATGACCGATTGATCGGAATCGCAGCAGTCGATCCAGCTGAAACCTTCCTGTTGAAAATCGAGTTGATGCAAAGCCGGCAGCTCGCGGTACAGGCGATTCAGATCGCGCGAGAGTTGGTGCACGCCACGGTGCCAATCGAGCCCCAATAAGCCCCATTCGAGTTCCCATTGCGTCTGCCACTCACGGCCCTGGGCGAATTCGTTGCCCATGAAATTCAGCTTCTTGCCGGCATAGGTCATCTGATACGTCAGCATTAGCCGAACGTTGGCGAATTTCTGCCAGACATCGCCGGGCATGCGGCCGAGCAGCGTGCCTTTGCCGTGCACGACCTCATCGTGCGAGAACGGCAGGACGAAGTTTTCGGTATAGGCGTATATCTGGCCGAAAGTCAGTTGGTCGTGACTGTAGCGGCGATGGATCGGGTCGTGCGCCATGTACGATAGCGTGTCGTTCATCCAGCCCATATTCCATTTGCATGAAAAGCCGAGACCGCCGAGGTAGACCGGGCGCGAAACGCCGGGCCAGGCGGTCGATTCCTCCGCGATCGACAGAGCGCCCGGAAAATCGTCGTGCAGCATGATATTCAATTCGCGCAGGAATTCGATGGCGTCGAGATTCTCGCGGCCGCCGTGCCGGTTCGGCAACCACTCACCGGCCTTGCGCGAGTAATCGAGATAGAGCATGGAAGCGACAGCATCGACGCGTATGCCATCGAAGTGAAATTCGCCGAGCCAGTAATGCGCGCTCGACAGCAAAAAGCTTTTTACTTCGTTGCGCGAATAATTGAAGATGTGCGTGCCCCAATCCTGGTGCAGGCCGAGACGCGGATCTTCGTGTTCGTACAACGCGGTGCCGTCGAAGCGCGCCAAAGCGAACGCATCCTGCGGAAAGTGCGCGGGAACCCAGTCCAGCAGCACGCCGATGTTTGCGCGGTGGCAGGCGTCGATAAAGGCGCGCAAATCATCGGGAGAACCGAAGCGCGAGGTCGGCGCGAAATAACCGGTCGTCTGGTAACCCCAGGATTCATCGAGCGGATGCTCGGATATCGGCATCAACTCGATGTGGGTGTAGCCCATGTCGACGACATAGGGCACGAGATGCTCGGCGAGATCGCGATACGTGTAGAAGCGGCCGTCGGGATGACGGCGCCACGAGCCCGCGTGAACTTCGTAAACGTTGATCGGCGCATGCAGCCAGTCCCAATTCGCGCGGCGCGTCATCCAGTCACTGTCGCCCCATTGGTGGTGGCCGATCTCGGCCGAGCGCGCCGCCGTACTCGGACGCAACTCGAATCCTTGCGCGTAGGGATCGGTTTTCACGAAGATCGCGCCGGACCGGTTGCGAATTTCATACTTGTACAATGCGCCGACCGCGAGCCCCGGGATGAAAAGTTCCCAGACGCCGCTAGCTCCGTGCGCGCGCATCGGATGAACGCGGCCATCCCAGCGGTTGAAGTCGCCGACAATGCTGACGCGCTCGGCATTCGGCGCCCACACGGCATAGCGGATGCCGGCGATGCCGTTCATCTCGACCGCATGCGAACCGAGCAGACGGTAGGCCTGATGCAGCCGGCCTTCGTTGAACAGATACAGATCATGATCGGACAGACCGGGCGGAAACGCATACGCATCGTAACCGGCCCAGACCGCGCCGCCTTGCTCCGAACGCAATTTGTACGGCGACGGCGGCGGCAGGTTGCCGCGCCATTCGAAAATGCCATCGGCGTGGATGCGCGTCATCGGCTCGGCGTGGTGATCGCCGCCTTGCTCGATTTCCAGCCACATGCGCTCTGCATAAGGATTGAATACTCGAACCAGATGCCGGGAACCCTCGTCGCGCGCGCCCAGGTAACTGAAGGGATCGCTGAGCCGCGCTTGCAGCAAGGGTTCGATCAGCGCGTTACGCGGATTGACTTTCGGGGGGGTCTCGTGTTTCATAAGTTCGTCTCTGTAACTGATCGTATGGCCCGATCGCGTCGCCGGCGCGGTCGCGGTTCCTCAACAAAGCCACGGAGTCGCCTGCCGTTTTGCCTAATAATCTAACCTCGGATTCTGTTCCGGGTTCGCAGCCGGATTCGTCGTCGACCTTGCAGCCCGATCCACTTCGCGACCCTTTGCGGGATTCGCTGCGCTTTGTCAGCCGCATCACCAAGAACACTTACGCCATCGTGCTGGCCGGCGGCCGCGGCACCCGGCTCAACCAGTTGACCGCCTGGCGCGCCAAGCCTGCGGTGCCGTTCGGCGGCAAATTCCGCATCATCGATTTCCCGCTCTCCAATTGCGTGAATTCGGGCATACGCCGCATCGGCGTTGCCACGCAATATAAAGCGCAAAGCCTGATTCAACACATCCAGCGCGGCTGGAGTTTCCTCGATGGCCGCGTCAAGGAATTCGTCGATGTGCTGCCGGCGCAGCAACGCGTCGAGGAAAGCTGGTATCGCGGCACCGCCGACGCGGTGTTCCAGAATCTGGACATCCTGCGCGACTACAAGCCGGATTATCTGCTGATTCTGGCCGGCGATCACGTCTACAAGATGGACTACGGAAGGCTGCTCGCGTTCCATGTGGCAAAAACGGCCGATGCGACGATCGCCTGCCTTGAAGTTCCGGTAGCCGACGCGGCGTCGTTTGGCGTGATGGCGGTCGATGAGAAGTGGCGCGTCTCCGCGTTCCTCGAAAAACCAGCCAGCCCGCCGCATGTGCCCGGAAATCCCGCCATTGCGCTCGCCAGCATGGGCATTTATGTGTTCAACGCGGCTTTCCTGTACGAGCAACTGATCCGCGATGCCGACGACCCGCATTCCAGCCACGATTTCGGCAAAGACATCATCCCGCACATCATGTCGCGCTATCGCGTGTTTGCCCAGCCGTTTGCCGACAGTTGCGTGCATAAAGTCGGCGGCGTGCCGTACTGGCGCGACGTCGGCACAATCGATGCCTACTGGGAAGCCAACATGGAACTGACCAAGGTCACGCCGGACCTGAACATGTACGACCAGGATTGGCCGATCTGGACCCACCAGGAGCAGTTGCCTCCGGCCAAGTTCGTGTTCGACGACGACACGCGGCGCGGCATGGCGATCGATTCGCTGGTATCCGGCGGCTGCATCATCAGCGGCGCGACGGTGCGCCGCTCGCTGCTGTTTTCCGACGTGCGCGTCAACAGTTACAGCCAGATAGAAGATTCGGTGATCCTGCCGAACGTCGATGTCGGCCGCCATGTCATCTTGAAGCGCGTCATCGTCGATCGCCGCTGCAAGCTTCCCGAAGGATTGACCGTCGGCGTCGACGCCGAACACGACCGAAAACGCTTTCACGTGACAGAGCGCGGCATCACCCTGATTACGCCCGACATGCTGGGCCAGCGCGCCCCTCAGTTGCGCTAGCGGGATGGATAAAAAACTCGATCTCGTTCTCCTCTGGCATCTGCACCAGCCCGACTATCGCGATCATGCGAGCGGCGAATTTTCCCTGCCGTGGGTGTACCTGCACGCGATGAAGGATTACACCGACATGGCGTGGCATCTCGAGCGGCATCCCGGTGTGCATGCGGTCGTCAATCTGGTGCCGGTGCTGCTCGACCAGATCGAGGATTACGCCGACCAGTTCGCGAGCGGCCGGCTACGCGATCCGCTGTTGCGACTGCTGGCCGCGCCCGACCTTACGGCTCTCACCGCCGACCAGCGCCGCCTGATTTTCGAAAGTTGTTTCCGCAGCAATCAGGAAACCATGATCGAGCCGTTTCCGCCCTATCGCCGGCTGCAGGCGGTCTATCGGACGCTCGCCGCCGAAGGCGAAGGCGCGTTGCATTACCTGTCGGCGCAATACCTGTCCGACCTCCTGATCTGGTATCACCTGTCATGGACCGGCGAATCGGCGCGCCGGAATTCCGAAACCATTTCCCGCCTGATGGCGCAAGGCGCCGGGTACGATCATGCGGATCGCAGTCAGTTGTTCGAAGAAATCGGGCGCCTCATCGAGGGGCTAATCCCGCGCTACAAGGCGCTCGCGGAAAGCGGGCAGATCGAGTTGTCGATGACCCCGCATGGCCATCCGCTGGCGCCGCTGCTGATCGATTTCGCGACCGCGCGGGAGGCTCTTCCCGACATCAGGCTGCCGCAAGCCGCCAGATATCCCGGTGGCCGTTCGCGCGTCGCCGCGCACATCGCGTCCGCGATGACCGGCCATACGCGGCGTTTCGGCGCAGCGCCGGCTGGGGTATGGCCGGCTGAAGGCGCGCTTTCGTCGGAACTGCTTGAAGTCCTCGCCGAATCAGGGGTGTCGTGGGTCGCCGGCGGCGAAAAGACGCTCGCCAACAGCTTGCGGGTGTCGCCAAAAAACACCGCTGCCTCCGCGCGGCGGCGCAGTGATTGGCTATATCGGCCTTACCGCTTGCGCGGCGCCGATCGGCCGACCTGTTTTTTTCGCGACGACCGCTTGTCCGACCTGATCGGATTCGAATACCGCAGGTGGCACGGCCGCGACGGCGCACTCGATTTCGTGCGCGAGCTCGATGACATCGTGCGGCGTACAAAGGGCGAAACCGCGCCGCTGGTCAGCGTGATCCTGGATGGCGAAAACGCCTGGGAATACTATCCCTATAACGGCCATTATTTTCTGAGCGAGCTATACGAAATCCTGCAAAACCACACGGCTATTCGCACCACAACCTATCGTGACTACCTCACGCGCAAAGGCAGCCGGCGCCCCGCCGAGCTTCCCTCCTTGTGCGCGGGAAGCTGGGTCTACGGCACGTTTTCGACCTGGATCGGCGACCACGACAAGAATCACGCGTGGGATTTGTTGTGCGAGGCCAAGCAAAGCTACGATCTGGCGCTCGCCAACGGCAGCCTGGCTGATGCCGAACGCGAAGCCGCCGAGCGCCAGCTTGCCGATTGCGAAAGCTCGGACTGGTTCTGGTGGTTCGGCGATTACAATCCGCAGCAAAGCGTCGCCAGCTTCGACCGCCTGTTCCGCGGCAAAATCGCCAATCTGTATCGCTTGCTGAAATTGCCGGTGCCGGCGCAACTTGCCGAACCGATCAGCCGCGGCGGCGGCCGGCCCGAAGCCGGCGGCACGATGCGGCGCACGTCGTAGGCTATCTCTACTCTATGTCCGCCGGTAAAGCCGATAGCGTTCGTGACGCTCGCCCGGCCGCTGGCCCTCCCAGATTTTCCGCCACGCGTCGCCCGGGGAATCCTGGTCGCTTGCGGTGGTCTGGACTAGGAGCAATTCACATCCTCCGGTATCGCCTGCCCGCTCGATGCGGCGCGTCACGACGTCCGCGAAATAATGCAGCATCGCGCGCTGCGATTCGCCTATACCCTGGCTTGCGATGCATTGCCAGCCGGCAGGCAAGCTTTGCTTCAGAGATACAAACGTCGAGCGATAGCTTTTCGCGGTGTCGATGAAGGGCAGCCACAGAGTCATCGCCATGAGCCAGACC
>JACDAM010000093.1 GCA_013695435.1 Burkholderiales bacterium
CGGTCGATTATCCGCATGCCTCCAAACCTTGTCAATTTAGGAGCGCAGTGGCTTGCTGCATATAACTAAAACCGGCAAACCCGTGTGTGGACAAGCAAAGAATGTCGCAAATCGTGTGCGCCAGAAAGCAAAAAGCCGGTGTCAAGACCGGCTTTTTGCGCGAACCATGGGCCTACATGGCAAGAACCCATTGCACCAAAGTTTTTGCTTCGTCGTCTTTTACGTTCGGATTCGGCGGCATCGGAATCTGGCCCCAGACACCGACGCCGCCTTTTTTGACCTTCTCGGTCAGTTTCGTCTCGGCAGCCTTATCGCCTTTGTATTTGGCGGCGACTTCCTTGAACGCCGGGCCGACGAGTTTTTTGTCGACGTCATGACAGGCCAGGCAGTTGTTCTTCTGCGCGAGCGCCTTTGCAGCTGCGTCGTCGGCGGCAAACGATGGCGCTGCCCATGCCAGCGAGGCGGCGGCGATCAAACTCATTACACTAAATTTGTTCATATGCGCTCTCCTTGAGTGACTCGGTGCGATTCTAGACGCCGTCGCTGTTTTTACAAACGTCGATCAGAGTTGCGAGATCGTCGATGGGCGGCAAACATGTAACGCCGTGGCAGACCCACGCGTTGACAGTTTCGCTGCCCGGCTTGTCGAGCGCCGCGGGAAGATTTTTCGCGCCGGCCGGAATGGCGAGCGTCACGGTATTCGGCAAATAATGCTCTTGTAGCGCGCGCTGCCACACCGCCAGATCGTCAGTCGATTGACCGCGCAGGATGACGATCCGCGGCGGCTCCAAAGCCTCTTCGAGCGCTATCGCAAGGCTGGTAAAGCCACCTGGCTGGCGCTGCATGGCCGGGTAAAAAAGTTGCAGCGCGCGCTCCGCGGCCTCGATATAGCGCGGCTCGCCTACCAGATGACCGAAGCGCGATAACGCGTAAGCGGCGATGCCGTTTCCCGAAGGCGTCGCGTTGTCGTGGCCGGGTTTCGGGCGATGGATCAGTTGTTCGTGATCGTGGCTGGTAAAGAAAAATCCGCCGTTTTCATTGTCTTCAAAGCGTTCGAGCAGCGCGTCGGCAAGTTCCTGCGCGAAATCCAGATCATCGCTGCGAAAACGCGCTTGCAGCAGTTCCAGCAGCGCATCGAGCAGGAATGCGTGGTCGTCGAGATAGGCGTTCAGGTGCGCACGGCCGGGCTGCGTCGAATCTCCCGAACGCCCAGGCACGCTTTTGTAGGTCGCGAGCAGCTTGCGGTCCCGCCACATGACGCCGCGCACGAAGCCTGCGGCGCGCTCTGCCGAAGCCAGCCAGTCAGCGCGTCCGAAAACCCGCGCGGCGCGCGCCATTCCTTTGATCATCAGAGCATTCCAGCTCGTCAGAATCTTTTCGTCGCGCCCCGGATGCACGCGTTTTTCGCGCTCGGCGAACAGCTTCGCTCGCGCCAAGGCGAGCAGATTTTCGCACTGCTCTAGCGGCTTGCCGGCTTTGGCGGCGGTCTCATCGAGGCCCTGCACCACGCGCAAGTGCCAATCCTTGCCTTCGAAATTGGCGGGCCGGTCGAGGCCGTAATGCGGCGCGGCAACGGCGTACTCATCCGCGGAAAGCAAGCCGCGAACCTCGTCCGTCGTCCATACGTAAAACTTGCCTTCCTCGTGCTCGGAATCGGCGTCTATCGTCGAGTAATAGCCACCCTCTGGCGATTGCATTTCGCGCAGCACCCATTGCGCCGTTCCCTCCACGACCTGGGCAAACAGCGGTTCTTTCACCGCCAGAAACGCGTCGGCATAAAGCCGCAATAGCGGCCCGTTGTCGTACAGCATTTTTTCGAAGTGCGGAATCATCCAGAAGCGATCGACGCTGTAGCGCGCAAAGCCGCCGCCGAGCTGATCGTAAATGCCGCCTTCGGCCATGCTGCCGAGGGTCGTGCGCACCATCGCCAGCGCATCGGCGTCTTTGTCAGCGGCGTAGCGGCGCAGGAGGAATTCGAGCTCGACCGGATGCGGAAACTTCGGCGCGTCGCCGAATCCACCGTGGCGGCTATCGAAACTCGCGCGCAACGCATCGAATGCTGCCGTGATCGGCGCATCGCTGAGCGCAATGTGTTGCCCGGCCGCTGCGGGTTGCGTGCGCCGCAGCGCATTTTTGAGCGAGGCATTCTGCTCGTCGATGTCGGCGCGCCGCTGCCGATAAGCGTCCGCGATCTGCGTCAGCACGTCCCTGAAACCGGTCAGGCCGTAGCGCGCCGTTTTCGGAAAATAAGTACCAGCGAAAAACGGCGTCTGATCATCAGGCATCAGGAACATCGTCAACGGCCAGCCGCCGTTGCGCTGGGTCAACATCGCGTGCGCGGTTTGATAAATCTGATCGAGGTCCGGACGCTCCTCGCGATCGACCTTGATATTGACGAACAGCTTGTTCATGACGCCGGCGATTTCCGCATCCTCGAACGATTCATGCGCCATGACATGACACCAGTGGCAAGCCGAGTAGCCGATCGAAAGCAGGATCGGCTTGTCGTCGCGCTTGGCGAGCGCGAGCGCTTCGTCGTTCCACGCGTGCCAATCGACTGGATTGCCGGCGTGCTGCTGCAGGTATGGACTGGTTTCGGAGGCGAGGCGATTGGGCATGAAGGCGAACTTGTTGAGTCGTACGTTATTTAGTACGATCAGAGCATCAAAGATTCCATGGGAGCCAGCATGTCTAATCTTACCGCCAGCGAAGCCCGAGCCAATCTTTATCGGCTGATCGATGAAACCGCAAGCAATCATGAGCCAGTGGTGATTGCCGGCAAGCGAAACTCGGCCGTGCTGATAGCCGAAGCAGACTGGCGCGCGATACAGGAAACACTGTACCTGCTGTCCATTCCCGGCATGCGCGAATCGATCCGCAAAGGACTGAAGACAACCCCGGACAAATGTCTGACGGGGCCGGGTTGGTGAAATGGCGCGTTGTATTTACCCGACAGGCGCAAAAGGACGCCAAAAAAATCGCCGCCGCCGGATTGCGCAACAGCGCCGAACAGCTTTTAGAGTTGCTGGGCAACAATCCGTTTCAAAACCCACCGGCTTTCGAAAAGCTCATCGGCGACCTTGCCGGCGCTTACTCTCGCCGCATCAACATTCAGCATCGTTTGGTTTATCAGGTTTTGAAGGAAGAAAAGACAGTGAAGATTATTCGAATGTGACACATTACGAATAGAGATCGGATAGCTGGCGTTCCGCGCCCCCCACTACAGCGGCCTGGCGAACACCTGCGTCCAGTAGATGCCGAGCTTGCTTGCGGATTCGCTGCGCACGCCGGCGCCCATCTCGGTTACTTTCGGGTTCATCACGTTGGCGCAGTGGCCCGGGCTTTTCAGCCAACCGGTGACGACTTCGCGCGCGTCCGCTTGCCCGGCCGCGATGTTTTCCGCAACGATGCGATAGCGGTAGCCGGCATGCTTGACGCGCTCGTCCGGCGTGCTGCCGTTTTCGGCCGTGTGGCTGAAATAGTTTTTGCTCGCCATATCGGCGCTGTGTTGCGTGGCGGCCGCCGCAAGCTGCGCGTTCCACGAGAGCGGTTGCGCTTTGGAGTAATCCGTTTTGCCGCAGCGGCGAGCCTGCCCGCGCGCCGAATTGGTTAACGCGAGTATTTTCTTCGCTGCCGCCGCGGCATCCGTCGGGCCGCTGCGCGGCGCGGCAAGCACGATGGACCACGAAGCACCGTTCTGGTAGATGCCGATATCCGTGTAGCTCGCGCGCGTCAACTGCCCGCAAAAGCGTTGCGCGAGCAGCTTCATCGTGAGAAGCGGGCTTTCGGTACCGGTTACGTTGAGCCACTGGGCATTGTTGGCGCTGTAGCCCTCGCGCTGCAGGTGCTTGCCGAGGGGCCCGTCATCGGCCGCCGTGCGCGCCGCCGCCGCCAACTTCGCATTCGCTCGTAATGCAGCAGCGGGCGCAACAGAGCGGCCCGCGCAACGCGTTCCCCCGGCGCGATATTGGTTGATCAGCTCCAGCAGCTCGTCATCCTGCGCCGCCTCAGCGTTCGAAAAAGCGCAGCCGGCAAGTGCAAAGAGCATCGCTGCAAAGTATGTTGCGTGAATCCGCTTCAATCGTTTTATCACTTCCGCAATTGCGACCGCCTTTGACCGGACCATGCAGTTCGATTGGAAATTAGATCTTGCCGATGAAATCGCGCTTGCCGATTTCCAATCCGTTGTGGCGAAGGATGTTGTAGGCCGTTGTCATATGGAAATAGAAATTCGGCAACGCGAAATCGAGCAGATACGGCAGGCCCTTGAACGACATCGGCTTGCCGGCGACGGTAATGTTGATTTCGCGTTCCTCCGACCCATCGATTTGCGCAGGCTCGAAGCTTCGCACGAACGCCAGCGTCTTTTTAATGCGCCCCTGGAATTCGGCGAAGCTCGCTTCATTGTCTTCGTACTTCGGCACTTCGATCCCGGCGAGACGAGCTGACGTTCCCTTCGCAAAATCGGTCGCGATCTGAATCTGCTTGGCAAGCGGCAGCATGTCGGGAAAGAGGCGCGCGTTCAGCAGCACGCCCGGATCGATCTTGCGCGCCTCGGCGTGGGTTGTCGCCTTATCGAGAAAAGCCGACAGATTGCCGAGCATGCGCACGAACACGGGAACGGAAGCCTGGTACATGGAGAGCGTCATGAAAATGTTCCTTGATGTTTGCGAAAGTTAGTGCAGCAATGCAAGCAGCCCCGGATGCAGCGCAACGAAATCCGGGAGGGCCGTTCGTTACGTCCCAATTCGCGATTCCCGCGGCAATACTGCGTCGGCCTCAGTGCGGTTGTTATGAATAACTATCTTTTCGCCAGCGGTCGCACGATTTCGAGTCTTATTCGGACGCTGGCAGCGTCGATTGTTCCTGCTCGAAAGTCTTCCCAGACGCTGCGTACTTGAGGCTTCATTGATTCTATACACATGCAACCACTTAGCGCAGAGTTCATCTTTTCCCACAATGGCTCTATGATCTGAGCGACTTTCTGTATGGCCTGCCCCTGCCACTCGGGGCTCTCTGTCGTTTGAATATGCGAACCGCTCCAGTGAAGATACGATGACAGAATCCCCCAAGACCTCATCAATTTCTTGATGTTCCATTTATTTACTCTTGGGATGCCGGAAGATAACGAGCCTATTATCTCGGTAAAGTCCTGCAATTTTTCGTGGTCCGGTACGATCTGCTCTAGCAACTTACTCAGCTTTCGTGGCTCCGAAAGCAACCTCTTGTAGTTTTCCTCGGTTAGGGCTGCGCCCGCAGTGATGATGATCTGCTCGAATACTAAGTGCTCGATAGCAAGGCGACCATCAATGGAGGCGTAGTGTAGCGCAGCGAACTGCCCCGTTCGTTTGACAAGGTCCAGCCACGACGCAGCCCGATATCCAAAACCTTTGGCATCATGGAAGATACCCTCAGTGATGATTTGTTCCGCCGTTCGCTGTTTATGGTCTGAAGCAGTCATGCATAACGCGCAAATTCAGCGGCGAGCAAAAGCAAGCTTTTGTGAGTCGGTCATTGGAGCGGCACCAAAACAAGCGTGCGAAGCGCCGAATCGCTTTGCCTAACCTGTCCCGCCCCCCATTCAACTAACCGGCCGTTTTTTAGGATCATCGCGTAGTCGGCTTTGCCGCGCACGTCCCAGCCGCTAATCACGCGATTTGTGTACTTCAACGCCTCGTATTCGCCGCTCCGCTGGAACCCGTCAGGCTTTCCCATAATGGCGATGACCTGTTCCTTGGACATGCCCTCTTCAAGGTTCTGCGCGAGTTCGCCACTAGCACAACCAACTATTAATAGCAGTACAGCGGACAATAGAAGTATTGTCAGTTTCATACTTTCTCCCAGGACTTCGAAGCTGTTTCCGCCGACCAACTTTCGGCCGTTGAGATAAAATTGCAAGTTACCTGTTGTAGTTGCCTCCAGCTTAGTTAAAGCTAATCCGTCACCGCTCCCAAACTCGCGCTCGACACCAGTTTCGAATATTTCGCCAGCACGCCGCGCGTGTAGCGCGTTTGCGGCGCTCGCCATTGCACTCGTCGCTGAGCCAACTCCTTGTCGCCGACATTCAGTTGCAGTAACCGTTTTTCCGCATCGATCATGATCGAATCGCCTTCGTGCACAAGCGCGATAGTGCCGCCGACCGCAGCCTCGGGCGACACGTGGCCGACGACCATGCCCCAGGTGCCGCCGGAGAAGCGGCCGTCGGTGATGAAGCCGACGTCGTTGCCTAAACCTTTGCCGATGATTGCCGAAGTCGGCGACAACATTTCGCGCATGCCGGGGCCGCCTTTCGGGCCTTCGTAGCGGATGACTAGCACGTCCCCGGCTTTGATGCGGTCGCTCATGATCGCGTCCATTGCGGCTTCCTCGGAATCGAATACGCGCGCCGGACCCGTGATCGAGGTTTTCTTGAGGCCGGTGATTTTGGCGACGCAGCCGTCAGGCGCGAGGTTGCCGCGCAGGATTGCAAGGTGGCCGTGCGCATACATCGGCGCATTCCAGGGCCGGATCACGTCCTGATGGCTGTCGGGCGCAACGGGAATATCGGCGAGATTTTCGGCGACGGTTTTTCCGGTAATGGTCATGCAATCGCCATGGATCAGACCCTGCTGCAGCAGCATCTTCATGACTTGCGGAACGCCGCCGGCACGATGCAAATCGGTCGCCACATAGCGCCCCGACGGTTTCAGATCGCACAACACCGGAACGCGGGCGCGGATGCGCTCGAAATCGTCGAGCGTCCATTCGACGCCGGCAGAGTGCGCGATCGCGAGCCAATGCAGCACCGCGTTGGTCGAGCCGCCGGTGGCCATCACAATCGTGATCGCGTTCTCGATCGCAGCAACCGTCAGGATTTGCCGCGGCAGAATTTGCTGCTTGATCGCATTCACGAGCACGCGCGCGGATTCGGCGGCGCTGTCGGCTTTCTCGGCATCTTCGTTGGCCATCGTCGATGACCCCGGCAAACTCAAACCGGCGGCCTCGATGCTGGTCGACATCGTGTTCGCCGTATACATGCCGCCGCACGAGCCCGAGCCTGGGCACGCGCGGCGTTCGATTTCCTTGAAATCGGTCCGGCTCAGCTTGCCGGCGTTGAATTCGCCGACCGCTTCGAACGCGCTGACGATGGTCAGGTCGCGACCAGCGTAATGGCCGGGTTTGATCGTGCCGCCGTAGACGAACACCGCCGGGATATTCATGCGCATCATCGCGATCATCGCGCCCGGCATATTCTTGTCGCAGCCGCCGACGATCAAGACGCCGTCCATCCATTCCGCCATCACCGCGGTTTCGATCGCATCGGCAATCACTTCGCGCGACACCAGCGAATATTTCATGCCTTCGGTGCCCATCGAAACCGCGTCCGAAACGGTGATGGTGCCGAACATCTGCGGCATGGCGCCCGCCGATTTCAGTTCCGCTTCGGCGCGCTGCGCGAGCACGTTCAAGCCCGAATTGCACGGCGTGATCGTGCTGTAACCGTTGGCGACGCCGACCATAGGCTTGTCGAAATCGCGATCCTGATAGCCCATCGCGTAAAACATGGCGCGGTTCGGTGAACGCTGGTCGCCGGCGGTTACGACGCGGCTGCGGCGGTTTTCTGCCATTGCTCCTCCTTGATGATGGTGGTTCGCAGTGATCCGAAGTTCGCCCGACGATGCCGCGAGACATTCGGCATCTGCAATAAACTGTGGTGCCCGCTAAACAGGTCTCGAATGCCCCGAATTATGCCTTCGACGGCAACCTAAATCGAAAAGCCGGTCTCTCGATGCGTTTAACGAGATTCTGCTTGCGCAGGAATGACGCTGCTCTACGAACGCGGTAGCGACGACAATCGTGGCCAGGAATTGCCAAATGGGTGCACTGTATGCGAGATGCTTTCAGCACGCGATAATAGCGGACATTTTAACCAAAGCTCCGCGCCCATGTTCGTTCATCCGCGATTCGATCCCGTAGCGATTCATCTGGGGCCTGTGCAGATTCACTGGTACGGGCTGATGTACCTGCTCGCTTTCACCTTTGTGCTGGTGCTCGGCCGCTACCGCATTCGTACTCAGCCGTGGACAGGCTGGAGTAAACGAGAACTCGACGACGCAATGTTCTACGGCGTGCTCGGCACGATACTGGGCGGCCGCATCGGTTACATTTTGTTCTACAAGTTTTTCGATTACCTGCACGCGCCGCTCGATATTTTCAAGATCTGGCAGGGCGGCATGTCGTTTCACGGCGGACTGCTCGGCGTGCTGATCGCAATGGCTTTATTCGCGCGTCATACGCGCAAACGCTGGCTTGCCGTGACCGATTTCATCGCGCCCCTGGTGCCGCTTGGGCTGGGCGCCGGGCGCATCGGCAACTTCATCAATGGCGAGCTTTGGGGCCGCGTTACCGATGTGCCGTGGGGCATGGTCTTCCAGTTCGCAGCCGCGGGCCCGGCGCCGCGCCATCCGTCGCAGCTTTACGAATTTTTTCTCGAAGGCCTCCTGCTGTTCGTTATTCTCTGGATGTTCTCGAAGAAGCCGCGGCCGCTCGGCGCGGTCTCCGCGGTGTTCCTGATTTGCTATGGCGTCTTCCGCTTTCTCGTCGAATACACGCGCGCGCCCGACGATTTCCTCGGGCTGCTCGGGCTGGGGCTGAGCATGGGTCAGTGGCTGAGCCTGCCGATGATCGTCATCGGCGTTTTCATGCTGCGCTGGGCTTACCGTTTAAGCAGCCAAGGCGCGCACGCCCAGGGAATCTCCGATTAAGTGTCTTTGCGAGGAACGCAGTGGTCCCCGCGCAGGCGGGGAAGCAATCCTGCTTTCCAGTAAGTGTCATTGCGAGGAAACAAAGTGACGAAGCAATCCTGCATTTAATCGAGAAAACGAGATTGCTTTCCCCTAGGCTAAACGCTGCCCGCAATGACACACGGTCATTCAGAAGTTTCCTGGCGCAGCGGAACTGCCGCGGCTGGGGTCTGCGGATTTACGCGGCCGCCGCTACTGTATTATGATGACCGCCCACGTGGGGTCGTAGCTCAGCTGGGAGAGCGTCGCGTTCGCAATGCGAAGGTCGGGAGTTCGATCCTCCTCGACTCCACCATCACTTCCAGCTTCGCGCTGGCTTTTTTCATGGCCCGAAGGTGCAGTACTGAGAGGCTTCGCGGCCTATGCCAATTTCACCGCATCCGTTCCGGTGCCGCAGGATACTGATTTTCGGTGCT
>JACDAM010000094.1 GCA_013695435.1 Burkholderiales bacterium
TTGACCTGCATGGCGATTGTCAGCATCTCGCGCATGCTATTGGTCGCTTGCGTGACTCCTTTGACGTGGTCGTGGATATCGCGAAAATAGGCGCGCGCTTCTTTCGGGATGATGTCGGTATGGAAACGTATAAGGGTGTTGCAGATATCGAGGAGCGGCTCCGCTGCTGCCTGCAGCAAAACAAGTTGCCTGCGCAGCTCGTACAAATCCTGCAGGGAGTCGCGGCTGAAACGTTGTTTGAAAATGTCCGCCTCTATTATTTCGAGTCTCTCGTGCAGGGAGTCGACAATGGGACGGTAATTGTCGACGACAAAATCCATGATCGAATAGAGCGCAAACCCCGGCCCTTGCGCCAGGCGTTCGGTTGCCAATTCACAGCGCTCGCGGACTTTCGCATAGCTGAGCGAAGGCCCGTGACGCACGGATACCAGAAAGCGGCGGCCAACGAAGATATGTGTTTCGCCAAACTTGATCGAGTTCTCCAATAACTGCGCGGTATGAAGTACGACGAAGAGCGAGTCGCCGTATTCTTCCAGTTTCGGCCGCTGGTGCGCATTGTGGGCATCTTCGATCGCCAGCTCGTGCAAGCCGAACTCTTCCTTGATCTTGTCCAATAACGGTTCGTCGGGCTCGTGCAGGCCCAGCCAGATAAAGGTACCCTCCTGCTTCAAAACTTCGCTGATGTCTTCTATCGTAACCGCGCCGACCCGCGCTCCATTTTTATACGCTATGCAGTTGACTACCATGTCCATGGATATCTGACGTTTTGCCTATTCAATTGAAAGTGACGCTGACGCACGATCAGCCAGCACGCCAATCATGTGCTGATAAGCTGCACCAATTCGGCGGGATTTTCGGTTGCGTTGAAAGCAGGTAGCAGTGGTCAACCACGCGAAATTTTAGCACCGATTTTTGCATGCTCCGTGGATTGGAAGCTTCCTTGAGCGGCGCGCAGGACGCATCGAGCTTCGGCTGCTCACGCGGGGTTTAACCAACGGCCGCATCAAGATTCGCTTTGTTGTGCGAGCAAAGTTGAAGGAATGCATCGGCACGCTCGATCAGCTGCTTTCAACTCCCGCACGCGTCATCACGCTGTTATCTTCGCGGGCTAATCTCGTGACAGTTGTTCCCGTCCATCCCCACGAGGAGCTGTCATGAACGACATTGTCAAACCCGCACGCCGCAACTTTTTAAAATCCTCCGGGCTCCTGCTCGGCTCGTCCGCGCTTCCCGCGGCGCTCGCTAAACCGTCGTTTGCCGCGCCCGCGTCGATCACGCGCGATGGCTCGCGCCCCGCTATCAGCGATGGCTTGCAGGTCGGAGACGCCGGATCGAAAAGCGCTGTGATCTGGAGCCGCACCGATCGACCTGCCCGGCTTTTCGTCGAGTACGACTACACCCCCGATTTTGGCAACCCGCAGCAAGTGCGCGGTCCTTACGCGCTTGACGATACCGATTACACCGCGCGCGTTGCTCTGACCGGCCTGCCACGCGGTCGCCAAATTTTTGTGCGCGCGACATTTCAGGATCTGTCGAACGAACGCGTGCTGAGCGAGCCTGTGATCGGCATGTTCACGACAGCGTCGCGCTATCCGCACGATATCCGTTTCGTCTGGAGCGGCGATACAGCCGGGCAAGGTTGGGGCATCAATCCGGAATTCGGCGGCATGCGCATTTACGAAACCATGCGCAAGCTGCGCCCCGATTTCTTCATTCACAGCGGCGATACCATCTATGCCGATGGGCCGATCATGGCCGAGCAGACCGCTGAAGATGGGCGCATCTGGCGCAATGTCGTGACGGAGGAAGTCTCCAAGGTCGCGGAAACGCTCAAGGAATTTCGCGGCCGCTACAAATACAACCTGCTCGACGAAAACGTGCGCCGCTTCAATGCCGAAGTGCCGCAGATCTGGCAATGGGACGATCACGAAGTCACCAACAACTGGTCGCCCGGCAAGGATCTGTCGGCCGATGCGCGGTATACGGTGAAGGACATTCCGCTCCTGGTCGCGCGCGGCACCAAGGCGTTTCTCGAATACGCGCCGCTGCGAACAAACGGCATCGAAGAATCGGAGCGGATTTACCGCAAGATTTCGTACGGGCCGCTGCTCGACGTGTTCGTCATCGACATGCGCAGCTATCGCGGCCCGAACACCTTCAATCGGCAAACGACGGAAAGCGCGGAAACCGCGTTCCTCGGCTATCCGCAGATCGAATGGCTGAAGCAGGGATTGCGCAAGTCGCGCGCGCTGTGGAAAGTGATCGCATCCGATATGCCGTTGGGATTGATCGTCGGCGACGGCATGGACGCGCAAGGCCGCCCACGCTTTGAAAACAGCGCCAACGGCGACGGCCCGGTGCTCGGCCGCGAATTCGAAATCGCCGCGTTACTGCGCGCCATCAAGCACGAGCGCATCAAAAATGTCGTCTGGTTTACGGCGGATGTCCACTACTGCGCCGCGCATTACTACGATCCGAACAAGGCGCAGTTCCAGGATTTCGAACCGTTCTGGGAATTCGTTTCCGGCCCGCTCAACGCCGGCTCATTCGGCCCCGGCGTGCTCGAAAACACTTTCGGGCCGCAACTCGTATTCCAGAAGTTTCCGCCGAAACCCAACACTTCGCCCTACGCCGGCTTGCAGTTCTTCGGTGAAGTCAACATCGATGCGTACAGCGGCGTTATGCGTGTAAATCTGAAGGACATCGATGACGTGGTGCTATTCAGCAAGGCGCTCGATCCGGTCGGATCGATTCATCGCCACGACGAAGAGGACGATTCCGATAAAGCGTGAGTTTGCGGCAAGGTGAGGTCCGGGTCGCAACAGGCCGCGCCCGGCTATCGATGGACGAGACGATGGACGACAGCTGGGTCGGGCCGCAACACGGTATTTATCAACACGCGGTCCAGCACCGAAAATCAGTATCCTGCGGCACCGGAACGGATGCGGTGAAATTGGCATAGGCCGCGAAGCCTCTCAGTACTGCACCTTCGGGCCATGAAAAAAGCCAGCGCGAAGCTGGAAGTGATGGTGG
>JACDAM010000095.1 GCA_013695435.1 Burkholderiales bacterium
GCGCCGACTTTTTCCGCGCCGGCGATGCGCTTTTCGAGCGAGACGCGAAACGTGATGCCGAGCCTGTTGGCGATGGTTTGCGCTTCGGTCATCATCGCCGCCGCCAGGCTGCGCGACAGCGGAAAGCGGCAGATTTGTTCCAATGTCGCATGCGTCAGCGCGCTGACCGGATTGAAGCTCAGATTGCCCCACAGCTTGAGCCAGATTTCCGAGCGGATGTCTTTCAGTACCGGCGACTTGAAGCCGGCGCGCGTGAACATGTCCGAAATCATTTTGACGCGCGGCGATTCCGCGCCGTCGAGTTCGCCGACCGGAAAACGATGACCTTCGATATGGCGCACGACACCGGGCGCGATCAGTTCCGCGGCCGGGTAAACGATACAGCCGATCAGCCGCTCTACTTCGATGCACTTCGACAGAATACCTTCGGGATCGACTGCGGCGATCGCCCTGCCCTCGAATTCGCCGCCATGCTTCTGGAAATACCACCACGGGATGCCGTTCTGCGTGGTGACGACGATGGTGTCGGGGCCGAACAGCGCGCGCAGTGCCTGCGCGATCGGCGCGACCTGATGCGCTTTCAGCGCGAGGATGATGACATCCTGGATGCCGGCGCTTTCCAGGGTCGCTGCGCGCACGTTTTGCGCGACGTGCTCGCTGCCATCCTCCAGGATCAGCTTCATGCCGTTATGCCGGATAGCCTCGAGGTTGGCGCCGCGCGCGATCAAAGTCACGTCTTCGCCTGCCAAGGCGAGTTTGATTCCCATGTAGCCGCCGATCGCGCCGGCGCCGACGATGCCTATCTTCATCCTGCCTCCGAAAAATCCGTCCACCATCGATAATACTTTGGCGCGGTTCCGGCTTCCACCCGTGCGTTCGTGCAGTCGATGCAAAAAAAATAGAATGAGAATAGAATGAGAATGGTTCGCATCACCTCTTCAACACGCACGCCGATCCCGATCGAGGAGACTCCGCTTGAGCAGTAAACCTTTCCTGTCCGATGTCGAAACGCTGCGCGGCAGAGCGCGCCACCACATCCGGCAGGGCACGACCGGCAGCGTCGAGATCGTCAACCAGTTGCTGAACGCGGCGCTCGCCATCGAAATGGTTTGCGTGCTGCGCTACAAGCGCCATTACTTTCTTGCTTCCGGCATGAACGCGCCCGGCATCGCCGACGGATTCCTGCGACGCGCAAACGAAGAACAGGAGCACGCCGATTCGATCGCGGCGCGCATCCGGGCGCGCGGCGGCGACCCCGATTTTTTCCCCGAGGGATTGCTGATGCACGGCCCGATCGAATATGCGGACGATGTGACGCTGCCCAAGTTGATCGAGGAAGATGTGATCGCCGAGCGCATTGCCATCGACGCTTATCGGGAGATCATGGCTTACCTCGGCAACAGCGATGCCGAGTCGAAGCAAATGATCGAACGAATTCTGGCCGACGAAGAGGAGCACGCGGACGATCTTGTGAACCTGCTGCACGAGCTCGGCTCTTAGAGCTTGGTTCCGCCGGGCCTCCAGCCGATCTTGCACGGCGCCGCAAAGCCAAAGCTGACAGGCGTACATCCGACAAGGAGAAGGTGATGACCGAAAAAGCGACGTTCGCGGCGGGCTGTTTCTGGGGCGTGGAAGCGGCGTTTCGCGCTCTCGATGGCGTAATCAACACGGCGGTCGGTTATGCCGGCGGAATAATGGATAAACCCACATACCGCGACGTCTGCACCGGCAACACCGGTCACGCGGAAGCCGTGCAGGTTGAATACGATCCCGACAAGGTTTCCTATGAGCAATTGCTGAATGTGTTCTGGGAAAATCACGATCCGACGACACTGAATCGCCAGGGTCCCGACATCGGGACCCAGTATCGTTCAGCGATTTTCTATCACAATCCCGGGCAGCAAGCCGCGGCTACCGCGTCGAAGAACAAGGTGCAGGCCAGCGGGCGTTTTCGCCGGCCTGTCGTGACCGAAATTCAACCCGCCCCCGTTTTTTTCATGGCTGAGGATTACCACCAGCAATATCTTGAAAAACGCGGGCTCGCAACCTGCCGGACGCATTGATCCTGCGCATCCGCGAAATCGACTTCGATTATCGTCGCGGATGCCGGTGCTGAGATTCACCTCGTGTCAGGCGCAAAGCGCCGATTTCGCCTGTCGGGAGATAGCTGAGTATCTCGGACGGCGCATAGGCAGTGCGACCGGGTTCATCGCGGATATTCCGTGGCAACAGCGCGAGCGCATGCTCGATGCAGGCCGCATACACGTGGCATGGATTTGCGGCCTGCCATATGTGCGGAAATCCGGGCGGATCGACAACCCGCTCGAATTGCTCGGCGCCCCTGTCATGCTGGGCGCGCGCTACCAGGGCCGGCCGGTTTATTTTTCCGACGTGCTGGTTCATCGCGACAGCGCTTTCCGGTGTTTCGAGGATCTGCGGGGCGCGAGCCGGGCCTACAACGAGCCGGGCTCGCATTCCGGTTATAACGCGGTACGCTATCACCTTGCGACGCTCGGTGAGCGCCGCGGATATTTCGGCGAGGTGATCGAGTCGGGCGCGCACCAGACGAGCTTGCAATGGTTGCTCGATCGCAAAGTCGATGCCTCCGCGATCGACAGCGCCGTGCTCGAATTCGCGTGCCAGCGAGATCCCGGGCTTCGTGAACAACTGCGCCGCGTTGCAACGTTCGGACCGGCAGCGATACCGCCGTGGGTCGTGCTGAAAAGCGTTGTCCAACGCGACCGCCTGCGCGACGCGATGCTCGCGATGCATGAAACAAGCGAGGGCCGCGCGCTTTGTGCAAGTCGCCGATCGCAATTACGACCTCATCCGAAAAATGGCTGCCGCCGCGGCCGACGTAGAACTTGCCGCAGCGCCGGCTGCCATGGCGACTTGAAAGGAGACGACGTTGTTGACCAGGAAAGTGCTGAGCCTCGACGACGCAAAAAAAATCGCCGCTGGCGCCGAGGCTGAGGCGCGGCGCAACAACTGGCTGGTGATCGTCGCCATCGTCGATGACGGCGGTCATCTTGTTTATCTGCAAAGGCTCGACGGCGCCCAATTCGGCAGTATCGACGTCGCGATTGCCAAAGCGCATGCGGCGATCGCGTTCAAGCGCCCGACCAAGGCGTGGGAAGATTTGGTCAATCAGGGTCACGTGCGTTATATGGGCCTGCCCGGCTCGCTGCCTCTGGAGGGCGGCTTGCCGCTGATCGTCGATGGCGAGATCGTGGGCGCAATCGGCGTGTCCGGCGTGAAATCGCATGAGGATGCGCAAATTGCAAAAGCGGGCATCGATGCGTTTGCGGCAACCGGGTAACGAGAGCGAGGCGAAACTGAACGGCGTCGCCGATGCGCTGCGGAAGGCAGCGAAAGGAAGGTGGCACGCCAAGCTGGACGCGAGAGGCTCGATGCTACCGTCGCTTACTTCCTGTCCGAAATTTCCGTCGAAACGCGCGATCGAGCAAGGCCTCGCGTGATTGAACGACGTCGATCGCAATACCGTTTCGCGGATCATCTCACGGAAATGCGGCGAGATGATCGGCCAGACGCAGCGCGAGCGTGGCTAGCGTCAAACTTGGATTCGCCGCCGGGATCATCGGAAATACCGACACGTCGCAGACGTACAGATTGTCGTAAGCTTCCACGCGCAGATCCTCGTTGACCACGCCGGTGTGATTGCCGCTCATGCGCATCGAGCCGCCGGCGTGGTGTACCGTGCCTTCATTGCCGAAATGCATGCCGTCCGCCGGGTTGAATTGCGCGCCCAGGAAACC
>JACDAM010000096.1 GCA_013695435.1 Burkholderiales bacterium
CGCGTTGGCAGCCGGCAACGTAATTGTCCAACTCGGAACTGGGGCCGGCGGCGGAGGTGGAGGCCAGGTCGGGGGTGGGCCGCTGAAAAACATCGTGACCGACGTCAATGGCAATCATCAGACCGACGGCATTCCCGTCGCCGGCAGCGCAAGCAGTGGCCGCAGGATCTCGTGGCGAGAACTTACGAATTAGAGCACGCAGAGATCCTTCGATAAACAACGGCGCCCGAAAAGGCGCCTTTTTTTATCAGTCTGCATCTTCGGCCTAACTCTGATGTATCGGAATCAGATTCTTCGGCAACGGAAACACGACATTCTCAGCCACCCCGGTCAATTCATGCACCTCGCGCGCGCCGAGTTGCCGCAAACGTGTGAGCACATCCTGCACCAGCACTTCGGGCGCTGAGGCGCCGGCGGTGACGCCGACCCGCCGCTTGCCGTTCAGCCATTGCGGCTGCAATTCTTCGGCGTTATCGACCATATAAGCGGACACACCGAGCGCCTGCGCGACTTCGCGCAAGCGATTCGAGTTCGAACTGTTCTTAGAGCCGACGACGATCAGCGCATCGCATTCCTTGACCAGCGCCTTGACCGCATCCTGCCGGTTTTGCGTCGCGTAGCAGATGTCGTCTTTTTTCGGGCCGACGATTTTTGGAAAGCGCGCTTTCAGCGCGTTGATGATGACGGCGGCATCGTCGACCGAAAGGGTCGTCTGCGTCACATAGCATAGATTCGCCTCATCCTTGACTTCTAGCCCGGCTGCGTCCTGGGGTGTTTCAACGAGGTAAATACCGCTTTCCGCCTGCCCCATCGTGCCCTCGACCTCGGGGTGGCCGGCGTGTCCGATCATAACGATTTCCTTGCCGTGCTCGCGCATTTTGGCGACTTCAACATGCACCTTGGTGACCAGCGGGCAGGTCGCATCGAATACCCGCAAACCAAGCGCATTGGCCTGGCGGCGCACTTCTTTCGATACGCCGTGCGCGCTGAAAATCAGGGTCGCGCCGGGCGGCACATCGGCCAGTTCTTCGACGAACACCGCGCCTTTTTTCTTGAGATCTTCGACCACGAATTTGTTATGTACGACTTCGTGCCGCACATACACTGGCGCGCCGTGTATTTTCAGGGCGCGCTCGACGATCTCGATGGCGCGATCGACCCCGGCGCAAAAACCTCGCGGGTTGGCCAGAACTACCTGCATATCGCCTTGCATAAGAGCACCTTGAGTCAGTGGGGATATCCTGCGTTCGCTTGCGTTGAACGAATTATAGCAGCGCCGGTTTTGCCGCCCATGAACAAAGCGGGCAGACGGTTGTCATTACCAAACTCGATGTGCCGTCGATTCCTGCACGAGCGGTATGAAATCGTTGCTCACACGCGGCTCCGAAGAAACCGTCATCGAGACAAATGATTTGCCGCGTCATTGCGTTCCCGACAGAATTGCTGCGTTGTTCTACCGCTCGCGAGACTGATTATTCATTCCACCGATTGGAAAGGTTTTCTCACGCCATGTTCCGCAACTTACCATTTCGTTTTATCGGCGTCGTTTTGCTTGCGCTGTTCGCATCGGCTCCGGCCTTTGCCGCCAAACCTGCGGCCGATGCAGCCGCATCCACTAAAGCGGCCCCGGTCGTGGAAGAATTCCAGAAGACGTTGATTTTGGTCATGCAGGATGCCTCGAAGCTCGGCTACGAAGGTCGCTATCGGCGCCTCGATCCCGCCATCAAGAAAAGCCACGATCTGGCCGGCATCACGCGCGTCGCGACCGGGCGCAATTGGGGATCGCTAAGTAAAGAACAAAAAGCGCGACTGGTCGAGCTGTTCACCAAACTCAGCATCTCGACCTATGCCGCGCGGTTCGATGGATATTCCGGGGAAACGTTCAAAACCATAGCCGAGGAGAAACTCGGCAACGGCGACGCTTTGGTCCGCACCGTGTTTACCGATTCGACGGGCGATACGATTCCGTTCGATTATGTGCTGCGCCAGCATGACGGCCAGTGGCAAATCGTCAATATTACAGTCGAGGGTGTCAGCGATCTTGCGATCCGCCGTTCCGAATATGCAAGCATAATACGGCGCGATGGTATCGAGGGGCTGTTCAAACAGTTGCAGGAAAAGATCGCGGACTACCGGAAGCTGGCTGAAGCAAAATAGAACCTTAGCTGTGAACTTGCAACACGTTATTCCCCCGGGGTCGAGAAGCCGGCGGCAGACCGCGGATGGTGACACCCAGGCGACGAAGTAACGAACAGCGCCTCCGAGAAAACAACGGCACACGGCCACCCCTCGCTGGCCTGCATCCCTGTAAAGCCGATTCGCGAGTGATCATCGATGGTGACGAACAGACTCTCGATGCCCAGCGGCCCGGGTAGGGTCGCGCGGGTACCGGTGATGGGGTAATACGGTGACCGACTGCTTCGATCCGGCCCGAGTCTTGATGTCGATATGCAAGAGATCACCGGCCGCTGGATGTTCGTAGCACACGACCGGAACGGCCTGGTCGAGGGCGGATAGCCTGGACAAGCCGGCGCGCGCCAATACCCGGCTTACGGTGGCAGTCCAGGCGCGCAACGCTTGCGCGCGATGCGCGCCTGGATCAGACGCTTCTTGCGCAATTCGATCACCGCCAAGGCAGTGTTCGAATATCGCCCGCGGACTCTTGATCGGACGCGAGTAGCGATCAAGAAGGCCGGTCTGTTTTGCGACAGATAGCGTCCCGCCCATTACGCGCAGTTGCCATACTGACACCGAAGCGCGTCGCCACCGGCCAGAACTTTTGTCTTGCTTCTATCACCGCATGGAGCATTTCGATTCGACGCCGAAACGTCAGTCGGGGCGAGCTCGTCGATCAAATTTGCCGACGGCGGCCTCGGCCGCGACCAAAGCCCGTACGCCTTTACCAAAGCGACGAATTCAGAACTGGTGCGCAATTACAGCACGTGGTATGGGCTCCCTTATGCGATCACATATTTCTATAATGTCTATGGCCCCGGCGAGCGCAGTGGCAAATATGGCACGGTGATAGAAATTTTTAGGCAGAAATATCTCCACGGCGAACCGCTCCCCGTCAACATCCCCGGAACACAGCGGCGTATCTTCACCCATATTGACGACATCGTGGCCGGCCTCGTGCTGGTAGGGGAGAAGGGCGAAGGAGACGAGTTGGGGCTTGGTACCGATGCCTCGTATTCGATTCTTGAACTGGCGCACATGTTTGGCTCTCCTATTGCAATGCGCCCGGAAGTCCGAGGCAATCGCATGCAGGCCACACTGGATACCACAAAAGCGCGCGCCATCGGATGGCGTGCGCAGCACAAACTTGCCGATTATATACAGTCGATAACCACATGAACGCTCACGCATTTCTCTTGCGTACCACGGAATTGGGACAGGAATGATATCGCTAATGCCCTCTTCCCGCAGAACCACACCTACCAGGAAGCTCTTGCCGAACAAGGGTTTGCAGGGACGGGTGCCAGCGTCCGCTCGTGCCTCGCTCACGCTGCCAGTCGCGCCTGAAACCTGGCCGTAGTCGACTCACTCCGTTTGGCCCGCGAACAAAATCGTGCCCTTTCTTCAGCGAAGGATCGGCTGATCGAATCGGCTTCGTGAGCTTGCTCCTCGACGAATGTGTTGATTGTCGGTTAGCGCGCGATATTACAGCCATGACGTTTTATGGTGATCGAGCTTGGCTGGGCACTCGAAATGGCGCGTTACTTGGGCGGGCGGCGTTCCGTTCCGATGTCTTTGTTGCTGTTGATCGTAACCCTGCATTTCAGCAGCGCATCGACGCGTTGTCATTCGGCGTCATAGTATGCGGGCGCGGTCTGATCGGTTGGCGGATCTCCGCACGCTCGTTCGATTGCTTTGCAGTCGCTCCCTACGATGCAGCCGGGCGAGGTCAGATGGCTGGAGTCCTAGCCTCCACCGCTCCGCTCCCGCGCGGCCATCAGGGCCGGCAGCACGAGCAATGTCGAAACCAGCGCGAAACTCAAGGCCAGCGTCAGCAGCACGCCCATGCTCGACATTCCGCGGTGCGCGGAAAACGCCAGCGCGCCAAACGATGCGATGGTTGTGGCGGCGCTGAAAAACACCGCGCGCGGCGTGCTGCTATTGAAAATGTTTTCGACGCTCATGCCGCTGCGCTGGCGCACCACCAGATAGATTCCGAAAGCGATGCCGATGCCGAGCAACAGCGGCAACGCGATCAGATTGGCGAAATTGAACGGGATATCGAACAGCACCGAACATGCTATTGTCAGCAACGCCGAGAGCGCCAGCGGCACCAACACGCTGAGCGTATCGCCGGCTTGACGCAGCACGAGCAACAGCAGAACGATGATCCCGCACAGCCCGTAAACGGCCGCCTGCACGCTGGCGGTGACGACCGCGTCGCCGCCCTCCACCAGCGATACCGGCGCCCCGATCGCATTCGGCGCGACCTCCTGCACAGCGGCAACGAAGCGCCGCAGCGCCTGATTGTCGCCGAGGTTCTGCTTCGGAAGAACTTCAACGCGCGCGAGCCCGTCCGGGTTCACATAGCGCTGTTTCAGGCCCTGCGGCAGGTTCTCCAGAGTGACCGGCTGCGCTGTCAGCAAATCGCGCAAGCGATCGAGCGTACGCGTCAGATCGCCCAGTACGCGCTGCCTGAGATTGTCCAGATTCTCAGTTGTCGCGCCGCGCTCCTGAAAGCGCGCGATCGCCGCAGCCAGTGATCGCGCGCTATCGGCGTAAATTCCGCTGTTCGCGTTTCCTTCGTTCGTGCCCTCCGGTTTACGAGCATCGCCCTCACCTGCGCGAGCATCCGCGTCCTGGCGCCCGTTTATCGCAGCAGCGCCATCTGCGCCTTTGTTCGCGCTGTTTGCCCTGCCCGCGCTCTTGGCCGCGCGGGCGGCCTCTGTCAGCTTCAGCCGGAAGCGCTCAAGCGCTTCGCGTTCCGCGTCGGCTGCGGGTGGCACCGAAGGATTTCGCGAGGTAACCAAAGGCTGCAATACCAGCGACAGGTCGGCGATGATCGCGAGCTTGTCGTCCTGGTTTGCCGGCACGAAGCTCGCAAGCGTCAGCGCCTTATCGACTTCGGGCAGTTCGTTCAAACGCGCCGCTAGTTGCCGTGCCTGCGCGAGATTATCGGTAACGATATCGATCGAATAGGGCGTCGTGTCGGGATCGGCCAGCAGATCGCGAAACGTTGCGACCGATTCGGTCGTCTCGTCCTTCAGGTTGATCGGATTGAAATCGAAACGCGCGTAGGGCAGCAGCAGCGCCGAGCCTGCCGCGAGCAGCGCGGCGCCCCAGAGAATCTTGCGGCGATGACGGCCGATCGCGAAATGCAGGCCGCCGGCGCGGACGATTGCGGTTTGCCCAAATTCCGCCGGCATCGGCATCACTGCAAGCAACGCCGGCAGCACGGTTAGATTGGCTGTCAACGCGATGAACATGCCAACGCCGGAAATCATTCCGAGTTCGGCGAGGGCGAGGTAGCTCGTGGGAACGAACGAAAAAAAGCTGATGGCGGCAGCGCCCGCGGCCAACGCCAACGACCCGGCAATACCGCGCGCGGTGCGATTCAGCGCCATGTTTTTTTCGGCTTCGGCCGGCGTTTCCGCGTTGACTTCTTCGCGGTAGCGCATGCCGAACTGAATGCCGAAATCGACGCCGAGTCCGATAAAGAGGACGGCAAATGTCACCGACAACAGGTTCAGCGCGCCGAACACGAAAGTCGCGAATGCCGCCGTGCCGACCAGGCCAAGGAACAGGGTCGCCAATATCGCCAGCACCAGCCGCTTCGAGCGCAAACCCGCAAACAGGATGACGCAGACCAGCGCGAACGACGCCGC
>JACDAM010000097.1 GCA_013695435.1 Burkholderiales bacterium
GTCAGTGAGGCGATGGGCCGCCGCCAGGGAACCTCGCGCGAAACCTTGAGCCACTTGGCGTGCTGATTGAACATGGAGTCGACGATGTGGATGAAGGCCTCGTAGCAGGAGAAGAATCCGTGGCGGCCGGTAAGCAGATATCCTTCCAGCCACCCTTGGCAGAGGTGCTCGCTCAGAACTTCCATCACGCGCCCGTCGGGCGAGAGTTGAGTGTCGCTCGTCAGGATCTCGCCCGTAAAGGCACGATCGGTGACTTCAAACAAAGCGGCCAAACGATTGGATGTCGTCTCGTCCGGGCCGAAAACGCGGAAGTTGCGTGCGGCCATATTCAGTTTCATCACGTCGCGCAGGAAGTCACCGGTGACGCGGGTGGACTCGGCTGTCACCGTACCGGGATCGGGGACGTCGACCGCGTAATCCCGGAAATCGGGAAGCTTCAGATCCTGCAGAAGCAGGCCCCCGTTGGCATGCGGGTTCGTTCCCATGCGCCGATTGCCCTTTGGCGCCAGTTCGGCGAGTTCCGCTATGAGTTTGCCCGCCTGATCGAACAATTCCTCGGGGCGATAGCTCTTCAACCACTCTTCCAGCACGTCCAGGTGCTTCGGATCTTCCTGCAGATTGGAAAGCGGGACCTGATGCGACCGCCAGGAGCCTTCGGTCTGCAGGCCGTCCACCTCCTTGGGCCCGGTCCAGCCCTTGGGAGTGCGCAGGATGATCATGGGCCACGCGGGACGCCGCGTGAATCCCCCGCTGCGCGCTTCCGCCTGAATTTGCCGGATCTCCTCTACGATGCCATCCAGCGTCCCGGCCATTATTTGGTGAACTCTTTCCGGATCGTCTCCTTCTACCATGTAAGGCTTGTAACCATAGCCGCGAAAAAGCGCTTCCAGTTCCTCGCGGCTGATCCTTGCCAAGATCGTCGGGCTGGCGATCTTGTAGCCATTCAGGTGCAGGATCGGCAGAACAGCGCCGTCGTGGACGGGATTCAAAAACTTGTTCGAGTGCCAGCTAGTGGCAAGCGCTCCGGTCTCCGCTTCTCCGTCGCCCACCACGCAGGAGACCAGGAGGTCGGGATTATCGAACGCGGCGCCGTACGCATGCATAAGGGAATAGCCGAGTTCGCCGCCTTCGTTGATCGAACCCGGCGTTTCCGCGGCGGTGTGGCTCGGAATGCCGCCAGGGAACGAGAATTGGGTGAACAGTCGTTTCAGGCCCTGTTCGTCTTGCGAGACGGTTGGATACAGTTCGCTGTAGGTGCCCTCCAGGTAGGTGTTGGCCACCAGACCCGGCCCGCCATGTCCTGGCCCGGTGACATAGATCATGTTCAAGTCATACTGTTTGATGATCCGGTTGAGATGCACGTAGATGAAATTCAAACCTGGCGTAGTGCCCCAATGGCCCAGCAGCCGCGGCTTCACATGTTCCAGCTTCAAGGGCTTTTTGAGCAGCGGATTGTCGTACAGATAAATCTGACCGACCGACAGGTAGTTGGCGGCCCGCCAATAGGCGTTCATATTTTTTAGAAGTTTCGAAGACAGTGGTTTGTTCATACGTCTATTCCTCTGCGCAGCATTAGGGAAACGATGATTGGCGGAATAATGAGCCATTGCAAAATTGGCGTGATCCCGGTGCCGAGAATCGGCAGGGTTGGCATCGCTGTGGCATATTGCCATCGGTTGAGAACGTTGATCGCAATCGCCTCGACGACCACGGTAATGGCGAGCCCAATGGCGATGAATCCGGCGACCTGGATTGTCTTTGGGTGAATAATCCAGCTACGCGATCTTGCGGTCAGCGCGATAATCCAAAACGCAACGAGCAAAATGACGACATCGCCGAGGGCGGCTAGCGTACAGTGAATGGTCGCCTCGAAATGTGTCAAGTTATCCATGCCTTGAAATAACGGAACTTGCCAAATCTCCCAGATAAAGTTGAGAAGAAATCCGGAGATTGAAATTTTAATCTCAGTTGCATTGAGCTTGCTCATGAGGTGATTCGGCCAACCGCCTTCGCAATCATTAGCTCTTCGTCTGTAGGCATGACACGTACATCGACGCGGCTGGCATCGGCGGAAATGACCGGCTCGTTGCTTTTGTTTCTGGTCGGGTCCAATTGGATGCCGAGGAAACCGAGGCCCTCGCAAATGCGTGCTCGAATCACGGGCGCGTTCTCGCCGATGCCACCCGCGAAGACGAGCGTGTCCAGTCCACCGAGCGCGGCGGCAAACGCCCCTATCCACTTCTTGACCTGGTAGCAGAACAGCGCGACGGCTTCGGCAGCCCGGACATCGGCGGCTTCCATGTCAAGCAGATCGCGCAGATCGGAACTCGTTTCCGAAACGCCCAGCAATCCCGACTGATGGTTGACCATTTGGTGAAACTGCTGCGCAGTCATGTGCTCGGTTTGCGCCAGGTACCAGACCAGCCCCGGATCGAGATCGCCCGAGCGAGTGCTCATGGGCACGCCTGCCGTCGGCGTGAAGCCCATGCTGGTGTCGATGCTCTTGCCGCCACAGACCGCTGTCAGGCTTGCCCCGCTTCCGAGGTGAGCGAGGATTACCCGTCCTTGCGCAGCCTCGGTACCCGCCACGCACGCGAGTTCTTCCATGAGAAACGCATAGGACAGGCCGTGAAAACCGTAGCGCTCGACGCCCTTCGCCGCGAAGCGCCGGGGAATGGGCAAGATCCTGGCGACCCGCGGCATGTGGCGATGAAAGGCCGTGTCGAAGCACGCAACCTGTGGCAGGCCCGGCACCCGCTCGCCAATCAGATCGATCAGATCGATCTCGGAAGGCAGATGCTCCGGGGCGTAGGCGCTGATGCGGCGCAATTCATCGAGCATTTCCTTGGTGACGCGATGCGGCTCGTGGTAGTCGGCACCACCGTTGACAACGCGATGGCCCACTGCCGTAATCGAAGCGAGGCCGATCTGCTGGTCGAGCCAATCGAACAGGAAATTTGCCGCCGACCGGTGATCGAAGTCGCCGATGCCGCGACTGTCCTGCTGATTCCGGGCGGGGTCATTGAAAGCAAAGCGGGTTCCGCGCAAGCCGATGCGGTCGACTTTGCCATGCAGCCCTCGTTGCGGCGGGTCGCCCATCCGATACAACGCGAACTTGATGCTCGACGAGCCGCCATTGACCGTCAGGATGCATGCTCCAGCCGGCATCAACGCGACTCCTTCGGAGAATTACGCGTTTCGCTACCTCGTCATGCAATTGGAACACGCGGGTGGTGCCGCTTACGAACTCGCATACTTTGCCTCCAACGCACAAGGAAATCGGCGCCCCTGCCCCATCACGCCCGCGGACCGTCAGGGAGTCGCGCGTAAGTCGCAGGTCGAGCGAATGCGATTGCGATCTGAAGAATTTCACCGAAGTCGATTTCGACAATCATGTCGGGCTGATTATGACGATCGTGGAAAACAACGAAGAACGATTGATCGGCGTCGGCCGCTTCGTG
>JACDAM010000098.1 GCA_013695435.1 Burkholderiales bacterium
GAAGTTTTCTTCGCGGCAGCTACTGCGAGTTTCTCAACTGGGGCCGATTTAGTCACCGTATCACCCGACGGTCGACCGGCCCGCCATCACGGCGCGGATTCGATTTCAAACGAAGGCCGTATCGGTATTTTGCTGCTAACCAAGGAGGATTGAAGCCCATCGATCTTGCCGTTTATATAAAATAGTGTATAACTGGTATAGCGTCCGCAAGCCCATTCGATTCGTCGCAAACTCGTTGGAGGAATTGCAAGAGTTTCCGCAGGATGCGCGCCGTGCAGCCGGATATCAGCTCGATCGCATCCAGCGTCGCAGCGAACCTGAAGGCTGGAAACCGCTTGCTACGATTGGTCCGGGCGTCGGCGAATTGCGGATCCGGGCTTTTTCGGGAGCATTTCGCGTCATTTATGTGGCCCGTTTCGAAGAGGCGGTTTACG
This sequence comes from Burkholderiales bacterium, assembly GCA_013695435.1. Lineage (NCBI taxonomy): Bacteria > Pseudomonadati > Pseudomonadota > Betaproteobacteria > Burkholderiales > Burkholderiales bacterium. Next base: position 435 of record JACDAM010000098.1, read on the forward strand.
TGCTGCATTGCTTCCAAAAGACCACGCGCAAAACGGCGCAACCGGACTTGAAAACCGCGCGTTCGCGTTATCGCTTTGTCGTCAGGAGCCGCTTGTGAAGATCCGTGAGTTCAAGAATATCTGGGACGCGATCGAGCATGACCCGAATGTCACGGCCAGTCTATCCGCTCGCTCCGACCTGATGATCGCAATAACGGCAATGATTCGCCAGCGTGGACTGACCCAATCCGAAGCGGCGAAACTGCTCCGCGTCACGCAGCCACGAGTCTCGAACCTTATGCGGGGCCGGATCGATCGTTTTTCGCTCGATGGGCTGATCGATATGGCCGTTACTATCGGGCTCACCCCGCGCATCAGTTTCGAGCGTCGAAGGGAGAGCCGCAGGCCGAAGCGCGCGACCAAGAAGCCTATCGCAGCGTCGCCGACGATTTGATTGATGCGCGACTTTAGTGATTTAGTTATCGTTGAGCTTCAAGTCCCTTTAGGGTCGCTCCCCGCGGGCTTTGCGCTCCTCGATCGCGTCGAGGCAACGCATGGTTTAGTCATGGGCATTCGGCTTCAACGCGGACCAAATGCAAAACCAGGTTCGCCCATGGCCGCTAGGACGAATGACCATACGTCAGCCGTTTCCTCTATGCGCTGCCCGCGAGTACCGCCCATACCGTGGCCGCCGTCCATGTCTAGGCGCAACAGGACCGGCTTGCCCGAGCTTGTAGCGGTCTGCAGGCGCGCAGCGAACTTGGCCGGCTGCCATGACGCCACGCGCGGGTCATTAATTCCCGTGGTCAGGATCACGGCGGGATAGGCCGTGCCGACGACCACGCGGTGATAAGGGCTGACTGGCAGCATGGCCAAGAACTGGTACTTGCGCTTGACCGAGCCGAACTCCGCAACGTTGGCGGGGCCGGTGCCCTCGTTTTCAGTGCGCAACAAATCCGCCAGACCAACGGCATGGTTCGCTGCGGCGAACAAGTCCGGCCGCTCCGTGATGGCGCCGCCGATAGTGATGCCGCCGGCGCTCGCGCCGGTACCGGCCAGCTTCGCCGGGCTGGTGTAGCCCTGCTGGATGAGTGTCTCGGCGCAGGAAATGAAGTCGAGAATGGTGTTCGATTTGTTCAATATCTGGCCGGCGCGGTGCCATTCCTCGCCGTACTCGCCGCCACCACGAACATGCGCGATGGCAATCACGCCGCCGCGTTCCAGCCAGGCCAAGTTCATGGCATCGAAGCGTGGCTCCCGCGAGATGCCATAGGCACCGTAACCCGTAAGGATGGTCGGCCTCGCACCATCCAGTGCCAAACCCTTGCGATAGATGACCGTTAGCGGAATGCGCACGCGATCATGGCTCAGCGCAAATAGCTGTTTTGATTCGATGCTGCTGAAGTCGGCCGGCGCCGGCGCGAGCAGGCCGGTATCGCGTGTCGTGCTCGCACTTACATTGAGAACTCGCTGGGATTGGGTCCAGCCTTCCATCTTGACCAGCACGCCGTCGCGCAGCGGGTTCCCAGCGATCTCGCGTACGCTGCCGGCGAAGGGCAGCTTGACTGCCTGCGCCGTGCCCTTTCCAAATGGGACGCGGAACAGCTTGCCTACTCCGGCTTCCATGCCTTTCACGTACAGGCCGTCACGAGCCACGGCAGCATCGTCAAGTACCGCGGTGCCGGGCGGCAGTACCAGTTCGGGCGCGGCCTCGGGATGGGCGAGGTCGATCTTCAACAGCTTGTTGCGCGGCGCGGCATCGTGGCTCAGCACATACAGCTTCTGGCCTGCCACATAGCCTCGGAACCATTGGTCGGCGGGGCTGGCCAGCCTGCGCCATTTGGCATGGCCGGCAAGCACATCGGCCAGCGGAGCGGTAAAGAAATGCCGCTCGCTAGCGACGCCCGGAACGGTTGTCGCGACGACGTAACGGCCGCCAGGCGCCAGGCGTAGATAGGTGTAGTCGGCAGGCTCGAAGGGGAATTCTGGGTACACGCCGTAGCCGAACACCACGGGATCTTGCTCTAGCGCCCGCCCGAGCTTGTGCAGGTACACGCGGGTCTTGTTGTAGCGCTCGCCCTCGGGCGCGCGCACATAGAAGAAATGCTTACCGTCCTCTAGCCAGACCACGGTCCACGAACCACCGTAGACACGGTCTATGCGTTCGTCGAGAAACTTGCCGGTATTAACGTCCAGCACATGCAGCACCGACTTTTCCGACCCGCCGGCAGCGAGGCCAACCGACACCATGCTGCCATCCCTTGACGGCGTGAATTCGCTGATCGCCATTCTTTGGCCGCCGCTGCTCAGCGCTTCCGGGTCCAGCAATACCCGGGATGTGCCGTTGCCGTTCTCGCGAATCAACAGCCGCCAGGTGTTCTGGCCAGGTTCGAGCCCAAGGTAGAACAGATGCTTGCCGCCCCATGCGAGATCCGTGACGTTGCCGGTGGCCTGCGCCAGTCGGCGCAGCCGCTCAAGCAGCGCCGGCCGGCCGGGAATTGTGTCGAGCTCCTGGCGGGCGTAGCCCGCCTGCTTGCCGATCCAGTCGCGGAATTCGGCGCTGTCCATTTGCTCCATCCAGCGGTACGGGTCGCTGATCGATACGCCGTGGTAGGTATCGACCACTGGGTGGCTGGGCGTTGCAGGCGGTGCATCGCTTGCGGCCAGCGCGAGCGTTGAAGCAAAGGGGAGCAAAGCAAGACCGAGGGTGGCGAGCAGGCCAGAGCGTAGGATTTTCAAAGCGGCGCTTCCAGGAAATCGTTGTATGAGTTCGCGAATGGTCGATGCCTGGCACAGTGCCATCGATCTTGACGCAGGCCTCGGACTCTAACCCGCCGGCGAGGACCATCGACAGGGTGATCGCCGCGCTTAAGCAGAGCGGGCGGCAGGAAACCGCTCCATAGCACGCGCTGGCGCCCTTGCAGCCTCGTCCTCCCGATTCCGTGGCGGTGCGCTCGTCTCTGGCGAGATCAAAAGCTTCCTGGAGATGGCTGCTACCTGATCGACGGCCGCGAGAAACGCTGCTT
>JACDAM010000099.1 GCA_013695435.1 Burkholderiales bacterium
CAGTACGACCACGCGCATGGTGATCGACGGCCGCATGGATCTCGCGGGCATGGAAGAAGAGAGCATGTCGCGCAGCGAGCTTTTTCAATCGCTGCGTAGGCTGGCATCGAGCAATTAGGCGAAGTCGAGCGCGCTTATCTCGAACCCAGCGGCAAGCTCACGAGCTTTCCGTTTGCGCCGGGGCAGGCACGAGTGGGGCTGGCCTTATTGCCGCCGTGCGAAGAAACTGGCCGGCGCCGCTGGAGGAAAACTCAGTCGTGCCGGATTCGAAGGATTATTGCTGCTGGCGTGCGGCGAGGTGATCGCTTTCGCGACCGGACAAAAATTCTCGCGCTGCCCGCGATGTGATGGCAAGCAGTGGACGCCGGCAGTAAAAACAATGAGCGAGCAATTGCGGATCAATGCGGAGAAGGGCGAATAGCGGCGCTTTTTAAGCGATAGCGTCGGCAGTACAGACGATGAACGCAAGACGAAAAACGGAAAGACATGTGACGAATGGCTGGATTCCCTGAATTCACGAAAATGACAACCGTTTGCGGAAACGGGAATCGAGTATCTCGACGAACCGCTGGATTCCCGTTTTCACGGCAATGAGCGACGACTGCACAGAATGGCGATCGTCGCTGTGTCGAAGTTACTCCGGTATGGTCAACGTCGCATCCTCGAACTTGATCAAATCTTCCGCTGCCGGCGTTTGCTCGATCGGCGGCACATTCGTCGCACTGATCTGCGGCGCGGCAACCGCTGGCGGCAGCGGAGCGCCGCGCGGGACGGTGTGGACGACCTGGCTCGGCGGCAGCGGCGTGCCGTTTTTTAGATGGTCGTACAGGATATCGAGCGCCTGGATGAAATAGTAATGCAGCGGGATCAGGCGCGAATCGAAACCCGCAAACGCGTTGAGGGTATCGAGGTGATGCGCATTGGTGATTTCGACGTAGCGCAGCTTGCCGTCGTTGTGCTTGAGTTGATTCAAGCCGTAATAGGCACGCGAAGTGTGATTAGGGTGCAGGTTCGCGTCGTTGCGCCCGTTCACGACGATCGCCGGGATGCCGTTCAAATTTGCGTTCGCAAGAACTCTTTTGATTCCGCGCTCGATGCTGGCGCGGTTCGCCGCGTCACCTTCCTTAAGCGCTCGCCCTTCAACGCCGGTCGAAAGCCCGCGCAAGCATAGCGCGCCGTCGAAGTTTTGATCCTGCCGATTGGTCGAAGCCGAGATCGAAACGCGGTCCTCGGCTGGCCCGCCGACCGACAAATTGTTGATCAGATTGACGCCGCCGGTCGGCGGAATGCCGTTCGATACCGCGAACAGGATGGCAAGCGAGGTCGGCGCAAGCGGAATCGGAGTGCCGTCGGCTGCGGTCGCGCCGAAACTGTAACCGCATAGATTGTCCTCAACGCCGAATCGCCCGTAGGCGTTCGCGTAGGTCACCGAAATCGGTTGCGGCACAAAAAAGTGCGTGTACGAAGGCTGGACGAAATTCTGTTCGGGCAAGATGCCGTAGCCGTTGATGACAGCTTGAGCCTGGTTGGCTTGCTCGGTCAGCGTCCCGGCTGGCAGCAGTCCTTTGTCGACCAGCGACTGGCAGCGATTCGGGCTCGCCGACAGATTGAATGGTGCTGCCGTGCCTTGCGCGACTGATGCGCACGGCTGATAAAGATTGACCAGCGTCGCGTAATCGTAAAGATTCCTGCTGTGCGCGAATAACGGCGCGCCCGAACCCTGCACGATGCCGAATTTGCCGCCGGGCTCGGGATTCACGTTTGGTTCCGACACTGCGACGCCATCGATCAGCCCGAATTTATCAAGCTCGGCGGCGCGCAAGCTCGCCCCACCTCCGTTCGAAACGCTGGATGCGATCACGATCGTGTTGTCCGGCGTGATGGCGCGGCCATCGAACTTCTCGTTCAGCGCATAGAACGCAAAGACGATGGACGCGAGCACATGTTTGTCCCAATCCTTTTCGGGATTCTGCTTTGAATGCGCGTGCTTGAAGGCGAATCGGTTCGGCGCGGCGGCGTTGAATTCGGCGCGCTCCTGATCGCTCAAGCGGGCCGTAAAGAGGCATTCGTCGCCGGCGTCATCGGCGCTCGCCGTTAAGCCATCAATGCGATTTACGATATCGCGATCGAGATCGTGGGCGCCGGTGCCCGTCCCCTTATCGGTGTAAGCCACGGCGCAGCCGCGCTTGAGGCCCCATTCGCCCGAAGTTGCGATCGCGCCATAAATTCCGCGCGAGCCCGATGACGGACCGGTCACGATGCATGGGTTCTTCGGATCGAACGACGCCGGCACCTGGACCATTACGGTGAAATTGCGCTGACCTTTGCCGATCAGAGCGAGATATTCATCGCCGGCGATCTTGCCTTCGCTGCTGGTCGGGGCGCCGTTTACGTCTACGTTCGGCCCGTACAAAACGCCGTAGCCGCCGCCTGTCGTGATGTCGACCAGAGCGCGGTAATTGGTGTAGATCGCGCGACGGCGAAGCTCGGCGGCGGTCGGGTTGAGCGGGTCGGCGAAGCCTGGTGCGGTAGCACTCTGCAAACCGGTTTTGCCGAGGCCCGCGGTCAATAAATCGTCACTACTTCCTTCGTAACTCCTGACCCGAATGTCGCCTTTGATAAACTGCGGCTTATCCGCAGCCGCGGCGGACACAAACAAACCGGACAGCAAAGCAGCGGCAGCAGCACGTCTCGTGGCGCGCATTTTGTTCTCCATGAAGGACCGTCAGGGGTTTTGGGTACGATTGCAGACATTTACCATCGTTCCCTGCACTTGCCATTTCTGCGGGTTGTGGGCGAAACGGTGTCAGCAAACAGGACGCGATGGATATTATTTTATGGCGGCATGCTGAAGCAGCCCCGGGTTTCCCTGACCACGACAGGGCTCTGACCGAAAAAGGAGAACACGATGCCGGCCGCATGGCGCGCTGGCTGCGGCCGCGGCTTCCGGGTAGCCGCACGGTGCTGGCGGGTCCGGCGCGACGCGCGCAGCAGACCGCGGCTGCCTTGACCAGTGAGTTCGCGACTGATGCCGGCATCGGAACCGAAGCGTCCGTCGCTGGCGTGCTTGACGTGGTGTTAAAGCTGCTGCCGGCGGCTGTTATCGTAGTCGGCCATCAGCCGACGCTCGGGCAAGTCGCGGCGCAGCTTCTGAGCGGTCAACCCGGCGACTGGAGCATGAAGCCGGGCGCACTCTGGTGGTTCACGTATTACGAACGAGCGGGCGCCGGGAAAGCGGAACTAC
>JACDAM010000100.1 GCA_013695435.1 Burkholderiales bacterium
CGGTGACTGCCTTGCGCACCATTTCATCGATCTTCGCGCGGCTTTCGGACGATAAGCACACCAGCACTTCCGTGCTTTTCGTCGCATCGCAAATTTGCTTCGGAATAAAAGTCTTGAACTTCGCTTCAGTCAGCAACATGACGAATATGTCCTCGCTCACGATCATGCACGTGGCTGTCTCGTCGGTAAATTGCGGGTTGAAAGTGAAGCCGAGTTCGGTAAAGAACTCGATAGACTTATCGAGATTTTTTACCGGCAGGTTCACGAAAATTTTGGTAGCCATGGGTTTCCTTTTGAAAATGGATTGCGCCGTATCGGCTGGATGGGCCCGTCTTCCGCAGCGCCTCGAAGAACGGGGGCGCTTCGCAGGCGGAGTGTCCGCCTTTCGGTCTCCTGGAACGGCGATCCTATCGGCTCACGAGGTTGAGGATGTTGCCGTCCGGATCCTTGAACCAGGCGACCTTCATGTCCCCGAACACGTGGACATCGCCCTCCAGCTTCATGTCCGGCATGTCGTAGTGCTCGAACTCGACACCCTTGGCCTTCAGCGCGCGCACGATGTCTTCCACCTCATCGCCGACCGCCCACGTCACGGCCGTGGCTTTATTGGTTCCGGCGAATTCGGAACGATAAACGTTGATCGTGGTTTTTCCGCTCTTGAACACGATCAGCTCCTCGCCTTCGGCGCCGGCCTGCTTCAGGCCGAGCGTGTCTTCATAGAATTTCCGGGCAGCTTTCAAATTTTTGACCGCGATGTTCGCGACCGCGTCTCGATTTCCCAACATATCGATCTCCTTCATCTGGTTCGTCGTTCCGGGCGAGCACGGACAAGCACTACGGCCAGGCACTGACAGCCTGAGATCGGCCGCTTTGTAGCTGCCCTTCCCGCAGAAGGGCGCCGAGCTACGCTCATGCGTGATCGCCCGAATCGGTGGCGCAAAGCGGTGATGCCGCGACTACCGCTTCATGGCGATCTGCTCGCGCAGACGCTCCTCCTGCTCCCTGAGTTCGGGCGTGAATTCGGCGCCGAAATCGTCCGCCTCGAACACCTGGCGAATCTCGATCTCGGATTCGTCGCCTGTTGAATTGGGGCAGCGTTTGACCCATTCGATCGCCTCATCCAATGACTCTACCTGCCACAGCCAGAAGCCGGCGATCAGCTCTTTGGTCTCGGTGAACGGCCCGTCGATCACGGTGCGCCTGGCTCCCGAGAATTTGACGCGCGCGCCTTTGGAACTTGGTTGCAGCCCCTCGCCGGCGAGCAGATCGCCGGCTTTCGCCAACTCGTCGTTGTACTTGCCCATCTCGGTCAGCAGCTTCTCCTCCGGCAGAACGCCTGCTTCCGTGTTGTTGTCGGCTTTGACGATAACCATGAATCGCATTGTCATAACTCCTTTAAGGTTACGGATCGCGTTGCGGTTGCCAGCCAGTCTCAATTCTGTTGCTGGCTGAACATTTCCTGCGCCGCCTGCTGTATCTCTTCCGGAGTCAGATCGCGCATGTGCGTGGCGATCGACCAACTATGGCCAAACGGGTCTTCGATCACGCTAAACCGGTCGCCCCAGAACATGTCCTGGAGCGGCATCGTGACGTTTGCCCCGGCGGCGACGGCGCGTTGAAATGCCGCGTCGGCATCTTCGACCTGGAGGTGGATGGTGACGGGCGAGCCTTTGAGCGACTTCGGTCCCAATCCGCCGCACTCGGGGTTTTCATCGGCCAGCATCACGGCTGAATCGCCGATGCGGATGCAGGCATGCATAATCTTTCCCTGCGGGTCTGGCAATCGCATCAGTTCCTCTGCGCCGAACGCCTTTTTGTAGAACGCAATGGCATCGGCGCGCCGGCGCAAGTCAAGTACGGCGTTACCGTGTGCATCCAGTCTGGAACGGGTTTTACCTGCGGCTTGTTCATGGTGTTCTCCTTTGGGTTGGGTGGAGCTTGCTCATCAGGGCAGAATCGCGGGTGGTTTCGACCGGCTGACTCCGCTCCTTCTATAGACGAACGACGCTGCGCGAAATCGACACGTCGAACGATTTTTATGCCGTTTCGGCATCCGACACAGGGCGATCCGCGCTCACGCCACGACCATGACCTTGAATCCGCCGTAGATCATGCGTTTGCCGTCGAAGGGCATGGACTTCGGATCCATCATGTCTTCAAGACGCGGGTCTTTCATCACCTTGGCGTTGACGCTGTCGCGGTGGGCGCGCGACTTGAACACGATCCACGCGAACACCACGGTCTCGTCCGCCTTCAGCTTGACGCTCTGCGGGAACGATGTGAGCTTGCCCGGCTTCACGTCGTCGGCGACGCATTCGAGATACGCGAGTGCGCCGTGCTCTTTCCAGATTTTTCCGGCCTTCTGCGCCATGCGGCGATAGGCGGGCAGGTTTTCCTTGGGTACCGGTAACACGAATCCATCGACGTACTGCATAAGTCCTCCTTGGTTAAGTTGCTGCTGAAAGCGGGGCGGCTTGTTCCGTCAAGCGCTCAAGATGTCCGATTGCCCAGGCGCCTTCGCGTTCAATTGCCTGATGGGGCGCACCTCGATGCTGCCGACACGCGCCGGCGGAATCTTCGCGGCGATCTGGATCGCTTCGTTAAGGTCCGTGGCGTCGATCAGATAAAACCCGGCCAACTGCTCCTTCGTTTCAGCGAAGGGACCGTCGGTGACGGACACCTTGCCGTTGCGGACGCGCACGGTGGTGGCGGTCTGCACGGATTCCAACGCTTCGCCGGCAAGCATGTGCCCGCTTTTCTGAAGCGCTCCGGCATAGGCCAGACACTCGTCGTCCCTGGGGCTTTCGGGCAGGGTGTGCAGCTTTTCTTCGTCGCTATAGACCAGACACAGGTAGTTCATCGCTTCCTCCATTGTGATGAAACGGTGGCGATTCCTGGATAGTCGTTCGGCGCAGCCGGAAATCGACAACGCAGCAACTATTGGGCAAAAATTCGGAAGGTCGATTTGTAGACCTCAGGGAATTTATTCATGGCAGATCGCCAAAAGCGGCTCCTTGGGCTCATTGAGCAGGCGACCGGAAAGGCAGCGTACGTTGGAGATATTCAGGAGGAAGGCGTGGACGCGGAGGCGGATGAGGATGAGCTTGAGGCAGAA
>JACDAM010000101.1 GCA_013695435.1 Burkholderiales bacterium
GCCGATCTGCTGTGCTTTGCCCGTCCCTAAGGTGGATATTCGGGAATGCGGCGAACATAGTCGCGCGTTTCCACTTCTCGAAATTACAAAAATGCCCGACGCTGATGTAAATCTTACTAAGCCGCACGACCTCTCCTGCGGTCCCCAGCCGTACACAATGAATAAAGCGCTTGCGGAAACCATTGCTACTCTATTACGGATCCGCTCAATCGCCGGTCGATGATAAGGAGATACCAGTGGCACGTGGTTTGCGTTGCTCCGTCCGATATCACAATCCATATCAGGAGAACGTCATGGTTGCGAAGAAAGAGAGCGCGTCCAAAAGCAAGGACGCGATCGAAGTATTGATTCAGCAGCACAAGGAAGTACAAAAAATGTTCAAGGATTTCGAGAAGCTGAAGGAAGGAGATGAAGCGGAAAAAGCCGCGCTTGTGAAGGAGTGCTGTGCGAACTTGAAGATTCACGCCCAAATCGAGGAAGAGATCTTCTATCCGGCGGCTCGTGAGGCGCTTAGGGATGGCGACGATCTGCTCGACGAGGCGGAGGTCGAGCACGCCAGCGTCGAAGACTTGATCACGCAACTAGAAGGCATGACGCCCGGCGATGATCTGTATGACGCCAAATTCACGGTGCTCGGGGAATACACGAATCACCATATCAAGGAAGAGCAGGACGAGATGTTCCCGAAAGTCAAAAAGGCGAAGCTCGATCTAGGTGCGATTGGCAAGCAGCTCGAGCAACGCACCATGCAGCTCAAAGGAAAGATGGGCTTGCTTGGCGAATGAACACTCGTGGCAGAAACGAAAGGGGCAAAACTAGCTGCCCCTTTGCGCTACTTTCACGTACTTATCGTGCCTAACCTTAGGAGAATAATATGGATAACGACAAAGTCGTCTCTACACTGAACAATCTAATTGAAACCTGCAAAGACGGCGAACAGGGATATAAGACCTGCGCTGAAAATGCAAAGGATAGCAAACTTAAAAGTGTATTCAACGATGGCGCGCGGCGTTGCGCCGAAGGTGCGCGCGAATTGCAGTCGCAAGTTGGACGCCTCGGTGGCGACGCAGATACCAAGGGCAGCGTGTCTGGCGCGGTGCATCGCGGCTGGGTCAACCTCAAGGCGAGCATCACCGGCAAAGACGACAAGGCGATTCTAAATGAAGCCGAGCGCGGCGAAGACGTCGCCAAAAAAGCGTACAAGGAGGCGCTCGAAACGGATTTGCCAAGCGATCTTCGCATAATCGTCCAGCGTCAGTATGAAGGCGTCATGCAAAATCACGACAACGTTAAAGCGCTGCGCGACAGTTACCGCGCCACGTAGCGTTGCCGTTCCCTAAAAATTCCCGCGCTGACGGGAATTTTTATGGCGAATGCTTGCGTCTCAGGGCAGGGAGCCATAAGCCTTATGCCGTGTCGCCGGCATTGACTGGTTGCGGCTCGCGCGCGGCTTCCGCATCGTCGCGGGATAGGCCGCCGTAGTCCTCGTTGATGGATTCAAGGCTCGCGTGTGCGCGGGTACTGGTTTTCTCATTGATGGATTCAAGCGCAAATTCATTTACATCGTTTTTGACGTGTCCCACGTGTCCCACGTGTCCCCTAGTGTCTAACTCTATGACGCCATTAGCATTTATGGGGACAGACTCTGGGACTCGTTCATTTTGCCGTTGTGTCCCATGTGTCCCGTTTGTGTCCCGCCCGCCTTCATGGGACACGCGGGACACGCTGGCTTTTTCTTCGTGTCCCGTTGCCTCATGCTCGTAAGCCTTTGTATCTATTGGCGTTTCAGGCTGCGGGAACAAGGGACACCCCGGACACCGGTTTTTTGATGTTTCCGTAGAATGCTCAAGTCCATCAGGCGTCCCACATAGCAGAAGTGAATTTATAGCAACGCGTGCGCCCAATGTCCGGCAAGCATTCCCGTACTGATGATTTCCCTTCGCTATCCGGTTCGAGCCATCCTGCTTCGATCAAGACGCGCGCCACAGTCCGCATATCGAACCCGGCGCAAACCTCATTCTTGAAAGACTCTGGCAGCACATAAAAGCGCATCGCGCCGTTGTCCGTTTTTCTGAAACCAGCGCGGTTAATCGTTCTCGAATTATCCGGCGCACTGAAGTCAGTAAACCGCGCATCGCCATGCGTCTCAAAGAACGCCTTGACGCTTCCGAGTATCGCCGCTCGTTCCTGATTGCCAGCGCCGCCGCGCTGTTCAAGCCAAGCCTTGAAGCAAGTGACCGCCGCCCGTTCAGCTTCGCCCGGCTGCCAGCCGGTAATGCCGTAATAGGTTGCAAGTTCGCCCGCCGCCGCGATCAGCGCGAAGCGTGCGCACACCCGGTGCGCTTGTCCGCTCGCATCTGCCGGCAGATTGTCAGCGACGAACTGCGCGGTTAATTGTTTGATGGTGTCCGGCAGGGCGGCTAGGTTCTCAGCTTCCGTAACGGATTTCGAGAAAGGCAATTGCCGCCGTTCCGTAGTACTGCGCCGCCCCTTCGATCAGCGCCTTGGAAAGCGCCGCGCCCGAAACGTGATCGTGAAGCTTGTTGAACAAACCCAAGCCTGCGCCCGCATCTGCCGGTATATCAAGCAAGCGGATTTCCTGACCGGCTTTGGCTTTCTTGCCGCCGTCGCGCATATGTTGGGCAAGGCCGATTTCCCCGTTGGATAAAAACAGCAAGCGCCAATCGCTGCACTTTCTCGCAGCGCCGGTGCGTCCGGCTCGTGTCTTGCCGCCGCCATTGGCGAGCATGTAAGCGTTTTCACCCGCTTCTCGCGGGTCGCATTGCGCGAGTTCGTCGAGAATCAGCAAGGTATCGGAATGCAGCGCCGCCAATCCCTCAAGGCCGTTGGTAGTCGCCCGCCAGCGCTTCGCGTAATCCGGTGCGCCGTAGACTGACGCTGCGACTTTCAGCGCCGTGGTTTTGCCAGTACTCGATTCGCCGACTAGATTTAGCCCGCCCGATTCCGCGCCCGATGCGTTCAGCAGCATGGCCGCGAATGCGACCGAAACCGATAGCACAAGGCGCGAGTTACCAGCGCACAACGCTGCGACTTCCGCGCGCCATTGTTCAAGCGTTCCGGCTTGCCGGTAATCCCTGGCGGAACTCTCGGCTTGATAAATGACTTGCTCGGATGCGCCGCCGATAGTGCGCTCAGGCAAAACGAATGCGCCGCCATACCATCCGGTACGGTTAACGCAGCGCGCGCGCTTTGTCGTTTTGATCGTCGTTATGTACTCGGCAAGCCGGTTCCTTGCTGCCGCGCCTGACGCAATCTGTAAACCCAGGCGCAGCAGTTCGGCGCGCAATAATTCGCCGCCGCCGCTTAACATTTCCATCGGCATTGCCCAGCGGTGCACCGTGCCGTCGGCGTCTTTGAATTCGAGCAAGCGTCCCCAATTCTCTGAGCCTTTGTCGCGTACCAGCGCCGCGATTTTCAGATGCGAGCATATCCATTGCAGCTCGTCATCCTTGGTTTTATAGAAAACTCCATGCTCGGAAACGCTGAACATCGAACCCGGTTGCGCGGACGCACTAGCGCCCGTTGGCGCATCCATAGCCGCGCGGCCTATGTTCTCATCGTCTACCGGCTTTCGCCGCAGCTATGGCGTGTCTGACGGCCTCAGCGCCTTGCATCTGCGCCATGTCGTTGAAGTCCGTTGCCCGGTTCATCGCGCAAACTCCGGACAAGCCACGAAAGCGCCGATTGTCCGCGCTGCTCGCGTCGCTTTATTG
>JACDAM010000102.1 GCA_013695435.1 Burkholderiales bacterium
CACCATCGGGCGCTGATGGCGATGGTGAACCTGGCGCTAAAGGTAGGCAATGAAAAACCGCAGGGCGCTAACTATACTGTTTCCTGCTATTTTGATCGGGCCATGCGTTTCGCCGCTGACGACGGAACGGTACGCATGATTCACGGGATCTATTTATCGAAGATGGGCAGGAAGCGCGACGCGTTGAAACGCTTCGAAGAGGCTCGCTCACTTTCCCAAGAAAATGCCAACATTCACTATAACCTGGGATTGCTGTATTTCGATTTGAAGGATTACGACAACGCCCTTTTAAACGCGCAGAAGGCTTACCAATTGGGATTCGAACTGCCGGGCCTGAAGAGCAAGCTTGTGGGGGTGGGGAAGTGGCGCGAGCCCGCTCCCATTAGCAAGGAGCCCCGGGCTGCAGAATAACGGACGGCGTTTCGTTCGAGTGTTTAGAACTTTCCGTGATGCAGGGATGCTTGCTAGAGCAGCCGTCTTTTTCCGAGGCGCCTAATCGCCCGCGCGATTGGTCTTTCGACGGTCAAATAGGAGCCGGCGGCGATCGCTATCGTCAGCGCCAGGCTGAGTAGTCCGAAGAGGCCCCAGTGTTCCTGAGCGCTGATCGAAAAATGGCCCAGGTAACGCGCGGTAACGTGTTGTGCCGGGAGGTGATAAATATAAACGCCATAGGAGATTAAGCCAAGGTGGCGCAAAGGGAAGCCGTCAAGCAGCTTGCTCATAATCGATGCGAACGGGGCGGTAGTGATCAGAATCGCGATCAACACCGGAACATAAGGCAAGTTGTAACGGCCATACGGTATCTGCAGCCAGTCGTCGATCGGCGTGCTGAGTACAATCAGGATTGCGGCCAAGCATGCCCAGGCAGGCGCGTCGGCGTTCCAGGGACGTCGTGGGTTGCTGTGACGAAGCCGTAGGAACGACCGTCCGGCGAGCACGCCGAGGAGAAAATGCGGCAGGTGCCCAAGCAGGGAGTAGGTGAGAACGGGCGAGACCGCACGCGGACCCGACGTCCAGCCGATCGTAGCGATCAACCAGACGTATGTCGCGTAGCTTGCCGCCGCAAGAACCAGCACGCCTATCGCCGTGGCGACAGCGCCCATCCGGCGCGTCGGCGCAAAGAGCAGAGGGAGCAACAGATAAAACTGCACTTCCACGGCGATCGTCCAAAAGGGTGGATTGATCGAAAAGATGGACCAATCGAAGTAATTGAATGCGAGGGCGTAATGCAGCCCGATGTCGCTCCAGCCCATGGCCTCGCTCCAATGCCGGTTGGCGATGATGAGCGCCGTGAGGCAGATGTAATACGCAGGAAGGATGCGGGCGCAGCGGTACGCAAAATACCTGCCGAGATGTGGTGCACGCGCAGGCTCGAGTTTCGCTTGCCAAAGCGGAAGGCTGAGCAGCATTCCGCTGAGCGCAAAGAACAGCGCGACTCCGACATTGCCGTTTGCCAACAACCTGCCAAGCTCAAACGGACCGATTCGCGCATCGAGTTGCGTGATCTGACCGAAATGCACGCCGAAAACCATCAGGCATGCCAACCCACGCAGCCCGTCGAGTGCTGCGATTCGCTCAGGCGAATGGTTCTGGCGCTGCACCGGAAATCGGAAATTTGAACAGAATTTGCAAAGGGTATCATCGAAAATCCGGTGCTCTCGATCGCAGATCGCCGGCGAATTCCCTGCTATTCAGAGAGATCACCGTTGCCTGAGGGCTGGTTCTCTCCTCGGCGCCTGCTCCTGGCCGGCTTCGTTACTTTGGTTTTCGCGGGGATTGTGCATGCGTCGGTTTATACGGTCGCGTCAAGTCTTCCGCCAGGATGGCTCCTGCTCACATGCGTGGCAATAGGGATGACCGCGTTCGCGCCGCGTTTCCCGCAGGTGTCACTCGCGGCTTACATGGTGCTGGCGAGTGGCATTCCTAGATACGGAAAAGATTTCGAAGTGATCTTGCGCAGCGGCGCGCTGGAATGGATCTGTGTGTTGGGCGTGCTGGGCTGGGTGCTGTGGTGCGTGCAAACGCGCAGCACACCGCCTTGGCGAACTTATCTGTTTGCCGCCATGACTGCGTTCATGGTGTGGCTAGGCATCGCTTGGGTCGTGGCACAGAACGCCGGGTGGGCGTCCGAGCCGTTCCCGGGGCACAACCCGGTTCAGTTTCTTCATGGCTTCAGCCTGTTCCTGATTGCATCGAACACGCTTGGAGACGAACGAGCATCGTGGTTGATGGCGTTGACTCTTTGCCTCGCCCTGCTGCTGCGGGGTCTGGTGCAAGGGGTCTCGGGCTTGTATCTGGAAACCGACTTGACGGCGTTGGCTGCCATGGTCCTGCCCTTGGCGCTGATGGGCGCCTGGTGCACACGGGGCCGCGGGTTGCGCATCGCGTTCGTTGTCGCCGGTATGGGGATGCTCGCAATTATCGCCATCGGGCAGAATCGGGCGGCGGCCGTCGGGCTGCTATTCGCCCTTGGAGCACTGCTCTGGCACTCGAAGCATAAGCTCAAGGCAATAGGCGTCGCGCTGAGCATTGCCGCTGTGCTCGCGTTCGCCTTCCCTACGGGAGACTACTTCAACAGGTTCCGGGTATTGTGGGATCCATCGGCACAGCACAAAACCGCTTCACTGGATCGCGGCACGATCGAGGGCCGCCTAACCCTCTGGGCAGGCGGCAGGGACCTTATCCAGGATAACCCCTGGTTCGGGGTTGGTCCGGGAAATTTTCCGCACGTGATCGGGAGGTACCGTCAAGGCACCGACCACTACGCTGCCCACAACAGCTACATGAACATGGCCGGGGAAGCGGGCGTGCCGGCGTTCCTATTCTACGTTGCGCTTTTTGGAAGCGCTTTGCTGGTGCTGGAGCTTTTTTTGCGCAGCGCTTCGGACGAGCGGCCGCGTGCGCTAGCTCGAATGCTGCAGGCTTCAC
>JACDAM010000103.1 GCA_013695435.1 Burkholderiales bacterium
ATCTACACCGCGATCTACACCGATATGCCCGCCACGCCGACATCCGCCGCATCGTTCCGCAAGCCCAACTCTCCGCGTCATCGCTATCTCGGCTTCGGGCTGGGTTTGCGCACGCCGCATTACGAGACGATTCTCGAAACCCGTCCCGCAGTCGACTGGTTCGAAATCCTGTCGGAAAATTATTTCTGCGCAGGCGGCAAGCCGCTTCATTACCTCGACCGCGTTCGCGCCGATTATCCCGTCGTCATGCACGGCGTTTCGCTGTCGATCGGAAGCCACGATGCCGTCAACATCGACTATCTGAAGCAGTTGAAAACGCTGGCCGGGCGCGTCGAGCCGCACTGGATTTCCGATCATTTATGCTGGACCGGCGTGGCCGGCAATAATCTGCACGACCTGATGCCGCTTCCCTACACCGAAGAGGCGGTTGACCACGTTGTTTCGCACGTCAACCAGGTGCAGGAATATCTGGGACGGCGCATCGCACTCGAGAACGTGTCCAGCTACGTCAGCTACAAGCGATCGGCAATGGCCGAATGGGATTTCCTGCGCGAAATCGCCGAGCGCGCCGATTGTCTGATTCTGCTCGACATCAACAACATCTACGTCAGCAGTTTCAATCACGGCTTCGATCCGCGCGCCTATCTGGAAGGCATACCGGTCGAACGCGTGCAGCAGTTCCACCTCGCCGGCCATCGTCATTGCGACGATTACATCATCGACACGCACGACGAACCGGTCATCGATCCGGTGTGGCAGTTGTATGCGCATGCCGTGCGCCGCTTCGGCGACGTATCGGCGATCATCGAACGCGACGACAACATTCCGCCCCTCGAAGAACTGCTGGCCGAGCTCGATCACGCGCGGCGCATCGCCGCCGGTGTCGAAACCGAACTCGCCGCCTAGAATCCGCGTTACGCAGTTTTCACACCCTCCTCTTTGATCGACACGCCCAAACCCGGCGAGGCAAAAACGCCGGCCTCGAAAGATCTCGCGCGCTTGCAGCAGGATTTCCAGAACTACGTCCTGGCCGCCGGCGCGCCGGACCACAGCGGCATCGAAGCCGAGATTGTCGCCACGGCCAAAGCCAGCGCGAAAACCCGCCTCGGCATTTATTCCGAAGCCTACCGCCTGCGCCTGATCGAGGCGCTCGATACCGACTACGTCACGCTGCGTGCGCTGGTCGGCGACGATGCGTTCGAAAAACTGGCGCTTGGGTACGTCGACGCGTATCCGTCCAAGGTCTACAACATGCGTTGGTTCGGCGCCCGCTTGCCCGAATTCCTGAGAACGACCTCGCCCTATGCCAATTACCCGGCATTTGCCGAGATGGCGGCGTTCGAATGGGCGCTCACGCTGGCATTCGATGCCGACGATGCGCCGGCGCTGGGCATTGAAGATATCGCTGGCGTACCGGGCGAAGCCTGGGCCGATATGACGTTCGCGTGCCATCCATCATTGCAGCGCCTGGACCTGCGCTGGAACGTTCCGGCTTTCTGGAAGGCGATCGCAAACGAAGAAGAAGCGCAAGCGCCGCAGCAAAACGAATTCCCGATCGCCTGGATGATCTGGCGGCGCGATCTCGACAGTTACTTCCGCTCGCTTCCGGTCGACGAGGCCTGGGCGCTCGACGCAATTCGAAGCGGCGCGAATTTCGCTGAAGTCTGCAGCGGACTGTGCGAATGGATCGACGAGCTGCAAGCGGCGCGGCACGCCGCGGGATTGTTGAAGGGATGGGTTTCCGAAGAGCTGATCAGCGGGCTCAAGTATTAGGGGTTTGTTGAAAAGCTCAAAAAACCGTCATCGCGACCCCGGACTCGATCCGGGGAAAGCAATCTCGCCTTCAGTAGTATCGGGAGCTTAAGATGCTTCCCGCAAAAAAACGCTCCTCGCAATGACATGTTGCGGCTTTTGCAACAAACCCCTAGATTCACCTCCACTCGCCGCGCATTCGCAGCACGCGGTTTCCCTCAACGTTTCCTTCGCTTTATGGGCTTTGTACTTCTGAGGAAGGCAGACCGCACAGGGACGGTATCCAGCGGCGATCGCGGTTTGCTCGTCGGCGAAAAACACGCTGGACTTGACCCGTTTTCGTGGACACCCGATCCTCACACAGAGAGGTGTTCAACATGGCGAAGTCACAACCGAGGTACGCGCCGGAGTTTCGGCGCCAGATGGTCGAGTTGCATCGCGCGGGGCG
>JACDAM010000104.1 GCA_013695435.1 Burkholderiales bacterium
CCCCCGGATGTCAATGGACTTGCTTGGAATGTATCGGATGACTTACTCGGCTTACTGTGCTGTTTCTATTACTACTTCTGAACCTTACTGGACTACTTTGAATCACTTGATGGTGCCCGAGGCCGGAATCGAACCGGCACGGCCGGTTTAGGGCCGAGGGATTTTAAGTCCCTTGTGTCTACCTGTTTCACCACTCGGGCTATTGCAAAGACAAAGAGCGCGGGCCGGGGACGATCTCGCCTTCATTGCTGACTGCTGCCATCTTCGCGCCGCCCTTTGTTCTGCGCGCGAAATTTTATCATCTCTGGGGCAGGGTTGAGGCTCAGCTCCCGGCCGTATCCTCCCGATGAAGCGGGTTTTATGTTTCGGGTCCTTGAAGTGTTTGTCCGGCAGAAACGGAATGGCGAATCCTGAGTTCTTTCATCCTTCGTCCGTGCTTTTCCTTTCCCAGGACCACGCGTGCGCCACGATCGTGTCCAGTTCCGGGTAGCGTGGTCGCCATCCGAGCTCGGCGTGTGCGCGCGATGCGTCGGCCACCAGTCGCGCCGGATCGCCGGCACGACGCGCGCCCTCCGCGACATGAATCGGCCTTTGCGTGACAGCACGCGCTGTGTCGATCACCTGCTGCACCGAATAGCCGCTGCCGTTCCCCAGATTGTAAGCAGCGCTGCCGGCGCCTCGCCGCAGCCTTTCCATGGCGAGCACATGCGCTTCGCAGAGATCGACAACGTGGATGTAGTCGCGTATGCAGGTGCCGTCCGGCGTGTCGTAGTCGCGGCCAAAAACGGTGATCGCTTTGCGGCGTCCGGCCGCGGTCTGCAGCACCAGCGGCAGCAGATGCGTTTCGGGTTCGTGACGTTCGCCGAGCAATCCCGATGGATCGGCGCCGGCGGCATTGAAGTAACGAAGGCAAACCGATTTCAGGCCGTAGGCGGCATCGTAATCGGCGAGCGAGCGCTCGACCATCGCCTTCGACGCGCCGTAAGGATTGATCGGTTTGACCGGATGCGTTTCGTCGATCGGCGTACGCTCGGGCTCGCCGAAGATCGCCGCAGTCGAAGAGAAAACGAAACGACTGACCTTGTGCGCAACCATTGCGTCGAGCAGATTCAGGGTGTTCGAAACGTTGTTGCGATAGTATTTGGCCGGGTCGCGCACGGATTCGCCGACCTGAATGAAGGACGCGAAATGCATGACGCCATCGATGCGGTGCTTGCGGAAAACGGCATCGAGCAAGCTGGCGTCGGCGATGTCGCCGTGGATGAAATCGCCGCCGAGAACTGCATCGCGGTAGCCCCCGCAAAGATTATCGAGCGTCACCACGTGCTGACCTCGATCGAGCAGCGCTTTCACCATATGCGAGCCGATATATCCGGCGCCACCAACGATCAGTAAAGTCATTGGATTCCCTCCAGTGGTAAAAGCGAGTATGCACGAACCGGTTTTTGCACGTGAGCCGGCTTTGAACGATCGCGCTGGCCCGTCATCTGTTTTCCTGCCAGGCATGTTTCGGTGAATCGTCGTCGCAGAGAGACAGTTTCGGGGCTGTCGAATGGGCTGCGGCGCGTTGTGAAGATTAGCCGCTGCAACTCGTGCCAAGGAATCAAGCGCATGCGACCAGGCGACGCGTCCTGGCATATCTGATGCTGAGTCTCCAGAATAATCTATCGCGGTGCTGGAAAAGAAGCATGACGGACCGGTGCAAACTGTGGGCGGCATCGAATCCGTTACGGAATTCGCTGCCGGCATTGTCATCTAAACATCAAGAGTCACAGCGTGTGTCCGTCATTCCTATAGGAGAATTGCGAGTGGCAAAAACGGTAGTTGGTCTCATGAAGAATGCCGCCGAGGCGCACCAGGTCGTGCAAGAGTTGATCGAGGCCGGCATCGATCGCAGCAAGATCGGCATGATGGCGAGCGGCGCCGAAAGTGGATCGCCGGCCGAGGTGGTGCCGGACGATAGCGCGACGGACGAAGGCGTGTTGAAAGGCGCTGGAACAGGGGCGGTGTTCGGCGGCCTTACCGGACTGCTGGCAGGGCTTGTCGGGCTGGCGATCCCGGGCGTCGGGCCGGTGATCGCCTCGGGCCCGATTGCGACAGCGCTGGCCGGCGGCGGCATCGGCGCGGTCGCTGGCGGTGCGATCAGTGCGCTCACCAACATCGGCGTGTCCGAGGAAGAAGCCCCGTATTACACCGAAGGCTTGCGCCGCGGCGGTGTGCTGGTCACGGTTTATGCGGAAGGCGTCGCGCAAGATGACGCGGCGGACGATAACAATATAGCCGAACGTAGTGCCGTCATCATGCGGCGTCATTATGTGGCCGATGTCGGAGCGCTGTCGGGCGAAGCCGAGACAACAAAGCGGCCAGGCGGCTCGTCCGGGGACGGGTTTTATGGTGATTCGATGCGTCAGCCGGTATCGGCAGACGCATCGGTAGATGATACGGAAGCACGAAAGCCGCCGAAGGCGCGGCACGCAAAAGCGAACGCGGTGCTGGCCGCCGCTCTATTCATCGGTTCCGAGCGGCGCAAGAGAGATTCGCGGTATACCGGCATTGAACGGCGCGCGCATTGATTGCTGATGCGCAGCGCGGTGTACTTTGCTTTGCGAAAAAAGGGACACACAATGGTTGAAAACAGGCGCGCTGAACGCGGTCCGGACAGTCGATTTGCAAAAGTTCGCGCACTGTCGCGGGCCGAGATCGAGCCGAAGGTGCGAATTGTTCACCGGCCCGATATCGACAGCGCCCAGCGCCCCAAACTGATCCGCGTGGTTGCCTTGATCGCTATCGTCGTCGCCGGATTCGTGGCGCGCTCGTACTTGGGTTAGAAAACCCCAAACAGTCCGGTGGTCGTCATTCCCGCGTGAGCGGGAAGCCAGAAGAAGCACGCGCAAGCGCGAATCCAGAAAAAGCAAAAACGAGCGCCGCATTTCACGGGCTGGTCCTTGTTGATACTTGTTGCACTCGCCGCTGCTTATTCTTTCGATGCCGCGTGTGCGGCGGATTGCGATCTGCTGCGCGAGGCTGGATTACGCGGCGCCAATTCGGCACAGCTCACGCCCGTTTCTGAAAAATTTACCAAACCAATGTAAGTGTTACGGGACATCGGGAAAGAAAGGGCGCGATTGCGGAACCAGCGGGTAAACGCGGCGTACTCGCAAGACCATAAGCAGACATCCTTTCCTACTGCCCGTGCTCGCGCTCCGCGGCATCCGCTTCGGCTTTCGTCTTGTGTACCGTTCCGGGCGGGTGCTCAGCCGGGGAGTAAAGCGTGTAAAGCTTCAGCGGCTTGTCCCGCGATGTATTGATTACGTTGTGACGCGTGCCGGCCGGGATGACGACCGCATAGTCATCCTGTACCGGATGGCGCTTCCCGTCGAGGACGACTTCGCCCTTGCCCTGCTCAAAGCGAATGAACTGATCCAGATGATGCGTCTCGGCGCCGATTTCCTCGCCCGGCCGCAGGCTCATGACGACGAGCTGGCTGTTCGGCGCGGTGAACAGCACCTTACGGAAGTTTTCGTTTTCGAGCGTCTCCTGCTCGATGTTCGCGAGCCAACCCGCCATTTTCCGTGCTCCCGTTTATTGATCGATTTTGTGCAGGCTTTTTGATTTGTGCGCTGCCTGCCACCAATTTTCATCGATCTGTTCCGATGTTCTCATCGAAAGCAATAAAAATGCCGTCGTAAGGCGCATCTCAGAGTACGACCGTCTGAAACCTCAACCGCCGTGAAATCCGTGCAGCGGATCTTTCTCCTTGCTGATGAAATCCTGGGCAGGATCTGGCTGCGGCATCGGTTGCCGCGGCGGTTCGTAGCGGCGCACCGGATAATTTTCGGCAAGATAGTCGATGTTCTTCTGCCGGTCATAAGCGCGGTCCAGCGGAAGCGGCGCGATTTCTTGCGGCATGTCATGTTGCTGATGGCGGCGCCAGGCCTGGTAGAGCAAATAGCCGGCCGCGGCGCCCACGGCAATGGCTGCGGCGAAAAGCGCGCGGCTTCTCTGTTCCGAATTCATGGTCTCTCCTTGCGTTATTGTTTAGCAGCGTTTCCTCAAATCAGAGGCGGTATGCGGCCACGAAGTTCCCCGCGCTAAAAAAGGCAGTGCAGCGGTATATGGGGAAGGCGGTCGAGCCGGAAGCGCCATTCTAGTCCGCTGCGAGCAGTTTGCGTTGTTCGGCGAATTCGGCACGAGCCTCGGCGCTTGGCGTGGGGTATTCAAGTGATAGCCGCTTCAGGTTGTCGACGATGATTTCGGCAACGGTTTCTCGCATGTAATCCTTGTCGTCGGCCGGAATCGCATACCACGGCGCCCATGACCGCGATGTCGCGTTCAGCGCGTCCCGGTAAGCCCGCATGTAGTCGTCCCAATGCTCGCGCTCTTTCACATCGTTGGGGTTGAACTTCCAGTTTTTGTGCGGCTCGTCGAGACGCGCCAGAAAACGCCGCCGCTGTTCGTCTTTGGAGACGTTGAGCCAGAATTTCAGTATGACAACGCCACTGCGCGCGAGGTGCTGTTCGTATTCGCGAATCGACTCAAAGCGCTCTTGCCAGAGCTTTTCGGGATCGGTCTGCGGCAACCTTTGCGCTTGCAGATATTCCGGGTGCACGCGCACGACCAGCACTTCCTCGTAATAGCTGCGATTGAAGACGCCGATCCGCCCGCGCTCGGGCAGGCAGCGCGTGGTGCGCCAGAGAAAATCGTGATCGAGTTCCTCGGCGCTCGGCGCCTTGAATGAAAAAACCTGACAACCGAGCGGATTGACGCCGGTCAAAACCTTGCCGATCGTGCTGTCCTTGCCGGCCGCATCGAGCGCCTGAAAAATCAGCAGCGCCGCGTATCGGTCCGAAGCGTACAAAAGCTCCTGCATCTCGCTGAGCTCTTCGACCAGCTTGTTCGGCCGCTTCCTGCTCTCGCCCGCATCGGCAGCTTTTGCCGGGGCGGTTCGCGCATCTTTCTCCCGAAACGATCCGTCAAAAGGGACGAGATGCGGGCTGGCGATGGCTTTGAACATGAGGTCTCCTTGATGGGTATTTAAGGAAGAATCGAGTCGGTCTTCACAACGTAGCTATCTGCGATAATAGTCACATGAATAAGCCCGCCGAGCCAATGACCGCCGCCTTCGATCCCGCCGAGTGGCTAGAAGAGATTCACGGCGAATCCAGTAAGGCTGGTTTGCCAGCGCCTCGTTAAACCTAATCAAGACACCTTATTCATGGCGCTCACACAGATGCAGCTCATTCAATCGCTCGCGAAGCCATGGCGTGGTTCGAGCGCGAACTTCAGTGGGGAGTCCCTCCTACCGAGCTTCGGCATCTATGCGGTCGCATCGGCGAACTGTATGCCGCCCTCATCACGAATGGTCAAATGGCTGTGGCCGTCAATCAGCAGGGCTATGACGTCGTAAGCGCGCAAGGCGAGCGCATCTCCGTCAAGACCACGGCCATGATGGGCGGCAGCGGCCATGTCGCATTCAATCCAAAATCTTTGGGGCAGGTCGATCGCGTAATTGTGCTTCGCGTAAACACCGAAGAGATGCAGGTCGAGATTTTGTCGGACGCACCGGTGGCAGAGGCTGTTTCCTTGATGGCTCTCGAAGGTAGGGCAAGCGGGCGTTATCGCTGAGTCGTCTGGTCAAGAAGTCCAGGCCCAGAAGCGAAATCAAGGCTACGAACGAAGTTCGGTTCCAGGCCTGCACAATCCGCGAGCTCGAAAGTTGAACCATTGAAATAGAACGAAACGGCGCGATGGTCAGTCCGGTGCTGCCGGCTCTGAAGGAACTCGCGCTGCAGCTGAACGTCCCGCTTCTCAACTCAAATGGAAATCCATTCAACACGCGGCAATTAGGAGGCCAAGTAATTAAGAGCATTGAAGCGTTGCAACGTCCTGAGATCCAACCAGCGGTTCCAGCCGAGGTCGCCGCTTCGTAGAAACGCCCGTTACCGAGCAATGAAATGACCACCACCCAAAACTGGCGCGACCACGGCGTCAAAATAATTCCCGGCGATCAACTCGATCCAAACACGCCGCAAACGCCGGGCATGACACGCGCCGCCGCGATCGATCACGCACGCACGGGTGCGAGCAAGCTGTGGGCGGGGACGGTGAACATCGAGGCGAATGCCAAGACCGGCGCGCACCATCATGGCGAATTGGAGAGCGTCATCTATGTCGTCAGCGGCCGTGCGCGCATGCGATGGGGCGAACAGCTCGAGTTTGTCGCGGAGGCCGGCGCGGGTGATTTTATCTATGTGCCGCCGTTCGTGCCGCATCAGGAAATCAATGCCAGCAGGGCCGAAATTTTGCGTTGCGTGCTGGTGCGCAGTGGCCAGGAACCGGTCGTCGTGAATCTTGATATCGAGTCCGCCGAGCCGCCCGAAGAAGTGTACTGGGTCGACCAGATTCATCCGCATCCGTGAACGTGCCGATGCCTGCGTCACGTTCGTCAGAAGCGCCAACTAACCGTGTCGACGTAAACGGGCTATAGGCCCGCGTCAGCATCGGGCGAGCAGGCAGCGCCGATCGCAGCTAGCGCGAGCCGACGCTGACCGCTCTGTAAGTGCTGAAAACACCAATCTCGACTTTGCGCTCGACCTGCTCGAAGC
This sequence comes from Burkholderiales bacterium, assembly GCA_013695435.1. NCBI lineage: Bacteria > Pseudomonadati > Pseudomonadota > Betaproteobacteria > Burkholderiales > Burkholderiales bacterium. The sequence continues at coordinate 6,606 of JACDAM010000104.1, forward strand.
CGGCGCGCCGCAGCGCGTCGATGATGGTGAGTGGCGGGACGCAATTCTCGACCGTCTCCCAGTAGTAGGACATCAGACGGCTCGCCGCTCGTCCGTTCCGGCTGATGCGCGAGATGGCGGGCACGATGCGTTTCATGTAAAGCTTCAATAGCGCGTGCTCGAAGCGCGATTGCGGCGCTGTAATCTCCAGCAGCAACGCGAAGCCCCGCGGGCGCAAAACCCGGCGAAACTCGGAAAATGCGGCATTGAGGTCGGCGACGTGGCGCAGCGCGTAACCCATGCAGACGACATCGAAGCTGGCGTCGGCGAAAGGCAGCCGCTCACCGACGCCTTGCACCGCAAGCGCGACGGCGCGCTGTTGCGCTTGCGCCAGCATGCCGCTGCTCGGGTCGATCGCGACCACAGAGCCATGCGCGCCGACCAGGCGCGCCGCCTCTTGCGTCACGATGCCGGTGCCACAACCGACGTCGAGCACATGCATTCCCGCGCCTAGGCCGGCGCGCGCGAGCGCCTGGCGGCGATAGCGCTTGCCGGTGCCCAGGCTCATCGCGTTTTCGACGCGGTCGTACTCGGCTGCGGCCGCGTCGAACATTTCGTTCACACGCAGCGGACGTTCGCGCTCGCTCGCGTAATATTGTTCCAGAACTGGATGCGGAGGCTGCGCAATGGGCGGCGCGGCATCCCTGGTTGCTTTAGCCATATTGATGTTGATTCAGATGACTGCAGCGTCGAGCGTGCAGAGCATGCTTTGGTCCATCGACGCCGGACAAACCGTGGTGACGCACCAAGCAGCGTAGCTTTGTAAGCGGGAAAGCGGACCTGGCCGAACTGTTTCTCAACGGCGGAATGCGCGGCGCGCTGCCGTCGTTCAAGAAAAGCTCGCTGCGTTAGGGCTGGCCGCCGCGCTGTCGCCATGCAAGCCGAATTGCAGCGCCGCCAGCCGCGCATACAAACCATCCTGCGCGATCAGTTCGGCGTGCTCGCCGATCGCGACGATGCGGCCATGATCGATGACGGCGATGCGGTCGGCGTTTTGCACGGTGGCGAGGCGATGCGCGATGACCAGCGTGGTGCGGCCTTGCATCAGGCGCGCCAGCGCGGCTTGCACCATGCGTTCGCTCTCGGCATCGAGCGCGCTGGTCGCCTCGTCGAGCAACAGCACCGGCCGATCGGACAGGATGGCGCGGGCGATGGCGATGCGGCTGCGCTGGCCGCCCGACAGACGCACGCCGCGTTCGCCGAGAAACGTGTCGAAGCCTTCCGGCAGGCGTTCGAGAAATTCGGTCGCGTATGCCGCCCGGCACGCTTCCCTGACGTCCTCATCGCTCGCTTGCGGGCGGCCAAAGCGCACGTTGTCCCACACGTTGCCGGCGAATATCACGGCGTCCTGCGGCACCAGCGCGATCCGTTCACGCACCGCGCGCGGATCGGCAGCTTTGAGATCGACGCCGTCGAGGCTAATCGCGCCGGTTTGCGGATCGTAGAAGCGTAGCAGCAACTGGAACACGGTCGTCTTGCCGGCGCCGGAGGGCCCGACCAGCGCGACTTTTTCGCCGGGTGCGGCGCGCAGGGAAAACCGGCTCAGCGCCGGCGTTTCAGGCCGCGACGGATAAAAGAATGTGACGTTGTCGAAGCGCACTTCGCCGCGCGCCGGAGCAGGCAGCGGTTGCGGATGCAGGGGCGCCTTGATTTCGGGCTCGGTCGCCAGCAGTTCGAGCAGACGTTCGGCGGCGCCGGCCGCGCGCTGCAGATCGCCGATCACTTCCGAAATCGCGCCGACCGCCGCCGCGACCAGCACAGCGTAGAAGACAAACGCCGACAGTTCGCCGCCGCTGATGCGCCCGCTCAGCACATCATGGCCGCCGATCCACAAAATCACGCCGACCGCGCCGAACACGAGCAGGATCACCATCGCCGTCAGCAAGGCGCGCTGGCGCACGCGATCGACCGCGGTGGCGAACGCTTCCTCGACGCGCAGTGAAAATGTCGCAGCATCGTGCGTTTCGTGGCCATAAGCCTGGATCGTGCGAATTTCGTGCAGTGCTTCGTCGATATGCGAACTGACCTGCGCGACCTTGTCCTGGCTGGCGCGCGATAATTTACGCACGCGCCGGCCGAACAGCAGGATCGGCGCGACTGTCAGCGGCACGCCGATGACAACCAGCAAGGTCAGCTTGGGGCTGGTTATGGCGAGCATGACGAGGCCGCCGATCAGGAGCAGCAGGTTGCGCAGCGCGAACGACGCCGACGATCCGATCACGACTTCGAGCAGAGTCGTGTCGTTGGTCAGCCTTGAGATCACCTCGCCGGTGCGCGTCACTTCGAAGAATCCGGGAGACAGCTTCAGCAGGTGGCTGAACACGGCGCGGCGAATATCCGCCGTCACGCGTTCGCCGATCCACGACACCAGTGAGAAGCGGCTGTAAGTCGCGGCGGCGAGCACGCAGACGACGACCAGAAGGCCGATCAGAGCGTTGTCGAGCAGGTTGGGATCGGCATCACCGAAGCCGCGATCGACGACGTACCGCAAGCCCTGGCCGATGGCGAGCACGCTGGCGGCGGCGACAGTCAGCGCGATCACCGCGAGCGCTATTTGCAGACGATACGGTTTGACGAATCCGGCAAGCCGGCGCAGCTCGCGCAGATCGCCGCGCGGCGGTAAAACGGCGCCGGGTTGGCCTGGTTGCGGTTTGGCCATCTGCTATCGTAAAAGGTAAGGGGCGCCACGGCTTTTCGCGGCTTCCCTCTTGGCCGCAACGTTAGGCACTCAGCGCCTTATTGAATTCTTCGACGGAAACACCACCTTGTTTCATAAGCCGGACAGTGTGCCGGTTTTGAGTTCGCGATGGTTTGGGACTACGCAACCCAGGGACCCCTTGCGGAGAACGATATGGCTGCCGCGCTGGCGAGCAGCGACGAAGCCGAGATGTTGCAAAGCGCGAACCGCCTCAGCGCCCGAAACAACGGGCAGGCTAGGCATTTACAGGGACTTGAAATGTGGTCAGTAGCGAACGGCCAGTGACAGTGAGCGGAAATTCTTCCAGGTAAAGCTCAGTTGCCTCGCGCAGATTCGCGAGCGCTTCTTCAACCGTTTCCCCTTGAGAGGTTGTTCCCGTTTCAGAATTCAGCGCAACAAAGCCGCCCTCAGCGGCAGGCGTTAAGACGGCGGACAGTTCCATGATTTCTCCTTCGGCATTGCCAGTATAACGCCGCTGATTATCACCGCCTAAACGTTTGACGTGAGGGCATTGACCAGGCTTGCCGGGGCAAGTCCTCTCGATCGAAGGGATAGCGAAGTAATCGTGGCCGTCGACCCGATTACTTCGCTATCCTTTTGTCAAGCGGGCCAGCAACTGACGCGGCATTCGCTTGTCCAGTAGAGGCTACTGTCGTGTCCCGCAAATAAGTTGCCTTAATTCGCCGTTCGCCCTCGATTAGACTTGCCCTCGAAGGTACTAATCGGTGGCATTCGAAGGCAGGCTCCGAGCCTGTCGAAGGGCCGCCTGCCGTCGTTCATGGTTCCACGGGCCTGTCCTGAGCAAAGCCGAAGGGCTGACCACGAACGGCGCGAAAATGAACAAGTTATTTGCGGAACGCAACGCGACCGAATCCGGACAGTTTGAATGAACAGCAAAATTGTTCGCCGCCGATGAAAGGCGGCGCATGAAGACTATCGTGCGCCTGGCGCTCGCTATCCTGCTGCTGGGAATCGTGGCGCTGGGCGGCGCGGTGTTTTATTTGCGCTTGTCGCTGCCGCAAACGTCCGGAACCATCGTTGTGCCGGACGTGCGCGGGACTGTCGAAATCGTGCGCGACCGCCACGGCATTCCGCATATTTTCGCCCAGAATAGCGCGGACGCCAATTTTGCGCTCGGTTTCGCGCACGCGCAGGATCGCTTGTGGCAGATGGAAATCAACCGGCGCATCGCCGCCGGGCGCATGGCCGAGATCGTCGGCAAGCGCGCGCTGGCGTCGGATAAATTTCTGCGCACACTCGGCATCACACGTCAGGCGGCCGCCACTTTCGAGCATCTCGACAACGAGGCGCGCAGCGCCTTGTCGGCTTACGCTGCCGGTGTCAACGCATATCTGCAGCAGCGCAGCGGCCCGCTGCCGCCGGAATTCGTGCTGCTCGGCGTCAAGCCAGAACTGTGGACTGCGGTCGATTCATTGAGCTGGGTCAAGATGATGGCGTGGGACCTGAGCGGAAACTGGCGTCAGGAACTGCTGCGCGCGCGGCTCGCCGAAAAACTGTTCGCGCAACAGATCGAGGAATTTCTGACGCCGCGCCGCGATCAGGCGGGAACATGGAAAGCCCAGTCGCCTGCAAAAAGGGTTCCCGAAAGCGGGGCCGCGCAGCCTGATTCTGTGCCAGGGCAAACGCAAAACGGGCCAAAGCCTCCGCATGGTGAACCGCAGAAGCCGCAAACGCAGCCCGAGGCATTAGCGCCGCCGTTGCTGGAATCGGATCGATCGGAGCCGCAGAGCGTGCCATCCGAATCCGCCCAGCCGGAATCTGCGCAGCCGGAATCCGCGCAGCCGCAGCCGGAGCCAGGGCAACTGGCGCCGGAGCCGGCCTCGGAGAAGCCAACGCCGGAGCCCTCCGCCGAGAAGTCAACGCCGGAGCAGGAGGAAGCGGCGCCGGAATCGGAATCCGCTGCGCCGGCACAGCCATCCGAACGGCTGGAGCCGACCGAGCCGCAACCCGAAGCGGCCCCGGGCGAGCCGGAGCAAGCAGCCCCAGGCGAGCCGGAGCAGACACCCCCAGGCGAGCCGGAGCAAGCGCCTGCCGCTCCCGGGCCATCCGCGTCGGAATCTTTCGGCGATGAACCGGCGCCGCCGCAACCCTCGGACGCGGATCCCGAGAAGCCCGCCACAGCACCCGATGAGACGCGGTTCGAGCCCGAGCCCGCATTGAATCGCGTCGCCCCCAATCCCGCCATGCCTTCGCCTTCTTTCGCGCCGGATTTGCGAGCGCTGTACGTGAATCTCAGCGACGAGTTCGCGCACCTTGCAGCGCTTGCGCCGCCCGGCTTGCCGGACGGGGCTGGCTCCAACAACTGGGCCATCGCCGGCCGCTTCAGCGCGAGCGGCAAGCCGCTGCTGGCGAACGATCCGCACCTGTCGCTAACCGCACCTTCGGTCTGGTATTTCGCGCACTTGCACACGCCGCAAATAAATGTCATCGGCGCGACTTTTCCCGGCGTGCCGAGCGTCGTGCTCGGCCGCAACGATCGCATTGCGTGGGCGTTCACGAACACCGGGCCGGACGTGCAGGACTTGTTTCTGGAAAAAATCGATGCGCGCGATCCGGGCCGTTATCAGACGCCCGATGGCACGCGCGCATTCGAGGTGCGCACGGAAACCATCAAGGTCAAAAATTGGCCGGACGTCGTGTTGACTATCCGCGAAAGCCGCCATGGACCGATCATTTCCGATGTGATCGACGCGCCGGTCGAAGCGGGCCATGCGCTCGCGTTTGCCTGGGCCGCGCTGGCCGACGACGACCTCAGCTTCCAGGCCAGTCTGAAGCTTGCGCGCGCCGGCGACTGGGACGAATTCGTCGCCGCCATGCGCGACTTTCATTCACCGCAGCAGAACGTGGTTTACGCCGATGTCGCGGGCAATATCGGTTTCATCGCCCCTGGCCGGGTGCCCATGCGCAAGCCCGGCAATGATTTGCAAGGTCTGTCGCCGGCGCCTGGCTGGGATGCGCGCTACGACTGGGACGGCTACATCCCTTTCGATGAATTGCCGCGCAGCTTCAACCCGGCCGAAGGCAAGATCGTCACCGCGAATAACCGCATCGTCGCCGACGATTATCCGCACCTGCTCGCGTATGACTGGGCGGCGCCGTACCGCGCCCGGCGCATTGCCGAATTGCTCGACGCCAGCGCGCGCCACACGCCGGCCACCTTCGCTGCGATTCAGGGCGATATCACGTCGCCGATGATCGCCGAATTTCTGCCGCTTTTGCTGAAGGCGCCGGCGCTGACCGCCGAGGCCGCGGCCGCGCTGCAATTACTCGACGATTGGGATGGTGAGATGCTGGCGGACCAGCCGCGGCCTTTGATTGCCGCGGCATGGCTGCGCGAGTTATCGCGTCTGGTTTACGCGGACGAACTCGGCGAGCTGTTCGATGACGCCTGGGAGCAACGGCCGCTGTTTCTGTTCAACGTCCTGACGGATCAGGATGGGCAGGGCCGCTGGTGCGACGACATCACCACGACCGCGCGTGAAGACTGCGCACAGCAGACCGGCGCAGCACTGAATCTGGCACTGGCCGACTTGCGTCAGCGTTACGGCGTCAACATGCTGCGCTGGCGTTGGGGCGATGCGCACGTTGCCGAGGCCGAGCATCGCCCATTCAGCCGCGACGCGCTATTCGGCCGCCTGTTCGATCTGCGCACGCCGACTGCCGGCGATACCCACAGCATCAATGTCGGGAGCTATAAAATCCGTGATGCTCGCGCGCCCTACGCCAGCCGCCACGCCGCGACCTTGCGCGCGATCTACGATCTGGCCGATCTCGACGGCTCGCTGTTCATCCACGAGACCGGCCAATCCGGCAACCGCTTGTCGCCGCGTTATGCCGATTTCGTCGCGCGCTGGGCGGCAGTCGAATACCTGCCGATGACGACCCGTCGCAGCGAAATCGACGATGGTGCGATCGGCACTTTGCGACTGCAGCCGGCGCCGTGAATGATGGCGACCGATCCAGCCGCTTGATTGGGCGGGTCAAACTTTGCGTAAACGCTCGCGATGCTTCGCTGCGGCCAGGCCGGCGCTACTAGCCCAACTTTAGCGCGCAAACTTTAGCGGCGGCGCAGGGTCGAATTGCTATCGTCATCCACGGTGCGCCATTTCGCGTAACTAGCCTTATGGCGCTTCAGGAATCGCCATGAAACCTCGTTGGCTGTTTGCCCTGTTTCTCGCGCTGACTTTTGCCGGCGGCCCGGTCTGGGCGCTCACGCCACGGGAAGGCGCGCCGGAGAGCGCGCCTGGTGTGCCTGGTGTCAATGCGCGGTCCGAGGATCCGCCGGCGCGCGTCGGTCGCATCAGCCTGATCGAGGGGAATGTATCGTTTTATTCCGGTGATGACTGGCAGCGCGCGGTGCTGAATTTTCCGGTTACATCAAGCAACGCCATGTCGACCGCGGACGGCGCGCGCGCCGAAATCCGCATCGGCTCGATGGCGTTGCGCATCGAAGAAAACAGCGAACTCAATTTGACCGTCATCGACGATCGGACGATTCAGCTCGGTCTGCCGAAAGGCTCGCTGAGCGTCAGTTTGCGCAGCATCAGGAGCGGCGAGGCATACCAGATCGTGACCGCGGATACCACCATCGATCTGATGCGGCCGGGCCGCTTTCGCATCGATGTCGACGGCGGACGCCAGTTGGATTCTGATTCGAACCCCGGTTCTGATTCCGATACCAGCGAAACTAGCGGCGCAGCGACGCGCGTCACCGTGTTTCATGGTCTTGCTACCGCGACGGCCGGCGATGAGCTCATCACCATTCGCGCCGACGAATCGGCGCTTCTGGCTGGGGGCGAACCCGAAGTCGGCCAGCCCGATCTCGATGATTTTGATCGCTGGGTGCTGGCGCGCGACCGCGAGTACGAGGAAGCGCGCTCGGCCGAAGCGCCCTCCGAACTATCGCCGGAAACGACCGGTTACGAAGAACTCGATCGCTACGGCGAGTGGCGCGAGCATACGCGCTACGGCTCGCTCTGGTATCCGAGCGACGTCCCGGCCGGCTGGGCGCCGTATCGCAACGGCTACTGGTCGCATGTCGCACCCTGGGGCTGGACCTGGATCGATTACGCGCCCTGGGGCTTTGCGCCGTTTCATTACGGCCGCTGGGTCTATCACCACCATCGCTGGGGCTGGTGGCCCGGGCATTATGCGCATTACCCGGTGTACGCGCCGGCCCTGGTCGCGTATGTCGGCCATCCGCATTCGAGCGTGTCGATTTCGTTCGGCTCGTATCCTCTGATCGGCTGGTTTCCGCTCGCGCCCTACGAAGCCTATTACCCGGGTTACGGCTATAGCTCGTTTTACCTGTCGCACCTGAACCGCGGTTATGTACGCCATCCGATTCACCGCAACCATGGCCATCATCAGCCCGGAATCGATTTCGCGAACCGCAAGTTTCACCAGGCGGTGACGGTGGTGCCGCGGCGCGCATTCGTCAATGAGCGCCCGGTCGCGCCGTCGACGATTCCGGTCGTCGCGAGTCCGCCGCCGGCTTTGGTTTCCGGCACCATCCCGCCGATTGCGCCTCTGGCGCCGCCTGTCGTGCGCAGCCACACGATTTCGCCAACGCCGAGCGTGCCGTCTAGCGCAATCGGCAGCAATATTTTCGGGCGCACAAATATTCCGCAGTCAGGATTCGCCAACCAGCGGCTGAATCCGGGCACGATCGGCGCGGCAGCGCGCAATAATTCAGCGCCGCGGCCCGGCGCGCAGGCGATGGTTCGGACAATTCCCGGAAACACTGGTGGCGTTGCCGCGAATCCCGTACCGGGCTCCGCAATTGGCTCGGTCAGTGCCGGGCAAGCTGGGTCGGCTGGAAGAATGCAGCCCGGCATTCCGCGCGCGAATGCCAATGGCGGAATGAACGCCATCGGCAGAACTGGCGATGCGCGCGTGCTGGCGCCGGCGATCATCCCGCAATCGCGGCCGGATGCGCGGCCTCCTGTGACCCCCGTCGGTCCGTCGACGCCTTCCGCTATTCAACCGCGCGCAATAATACCTGGCCGCGCCAGCGTAAACGCGCCGGCGACCGTTCGCTCAAACCCCGGTACCGTTTACCAGCGGGCGGCTCCGTCGCCGGTGATACCGCGCGCCGCGCTTGGCAACGGCACATCTGTCTCACCTTCGATCGGCCCTTCGATCCCACGGTCCGCGCCACCGATGCGTTCGGCGCCGGTCATGCGCACCACGCCGTCCGCGCCGCCATCCGTGAACCGGGCGCCAGCCATTACCGGCGCACGCCAGAACATTGCGCCGGCGATCACCGGCGTACGCCAGAACATAGCGCCTGCCCCTCGTGCTATAACGCCTCGCGCCGCACCGCAAATACACGGACCGGCGGGGCGGAGCGCTACTACCATCCAGGCTGCGCCCGTACGTGGTATGAGCGGCTTGGGAGCGGGCGGAAGCATAGGCAGATCGAGCGGCGGAGCGCCGGGCGGGGCGCGTGGTTTCGGGACGCGCTAGTTTCTGTCCGGTAAATAAAAGTCGTGTTAAAACGAAATCCGTAAGTCAGGGTGCCGCAGGCTCCCTGACAGCATCGATCGGGCAATCTTTGTCAGGGAGCCTGCGGGCTCCCTGACCTACGCTTACTGAAAGCAATCCTGGCTTGTTGCAGCAGCAGGTTATACGTCGCGAAACGCAGCATGGTACTTCACTGTTCCTGATACCCCGTGTAGACCGCCGGGCCAAAGTTCCATGGCCAGGAATGCCTCCGGCGGCGGCACGTCGTATTCACACGTCATGCCGAAACGCGTGGCGGGAGAAAACCCTAATCTCTGATAAAACGTCGGATGCCCTAAAACGACCGCTGCAACGGCTCCCGATTGCTTACATCGTTCGAGGCCGGCTCGCACAAGGGCAGAGCCGATGCCGGTGCGCTGGGAGGCCGGATAACAGCCATAGGCGCAAGACCCATAATGAGAACGGGATAGCCCGACTGAGACACCGGCGTAAACATGTGTGGCCTGCGATGGCGCCGTTTACCTCAGCCACAAGTGAAACGAGAGGTCGCGCCTGTATCCGCAGCACATCGGCCAGCCGTGCCTCGTCCGGTCGCCCGAATGCGCATGCGTTCAGCGCATAGATGGCAAGGCGATCTCTTTCTGCTTCCGCTCGAATCAGCATTTTGCAGCGTACAACGTTTCGTTCCGGCAACGAGCTGATTCTCGATAAAGCCTGAAAGCGCAGCCTTTCCTTCCGCCCGGCTTTCGCCTCTGTCAGGCGGGCCCCGGCGGAGTCGGCAGCGCCGCTGCTTCAACGTATAATAAAAACGACCACCATGCCGCTTGCCTTATCGAGATTATTTTCGCGCACATTTCCGTTTCTGCGCTGGTTTCCACTGCGCAAGGATACGGTCCGGACTGACGCCATCGCCGGCCTGACGGTCGCGCTGATTCTGATTCCGCAATCGATGGCCTACGCGCAGCTCGCCGGCCTGCCTGCGCAATATGGGCTGTATGCGGCTTTCCTGCCGGTCATGATCGGTGCGCTGTGGGGTTCGTCGGGGCAATTGTCCACCGGTCCCACCGCGCTCAGTTCCCTGCTTGCCGCATCGGCGCTCGCCTCGATGGCCGTTGCCGGTTCGGAATCCTACGTCGCCTATGCGATCGTGCTGGCCATGCTGGTCGGCCTGGTCAGGCTCACGCTCGGCGTATTCAAGCTCGGTGTCGTCGTCAACTTCCTGTCGCACCCGGTCGTCGTCGGCTTCACCAATGCGGCGGCTATCATCATCGCCTTGTCGCAGATCAACAAACTGTTCGGCGTATCGCTGGGCCGCAGCGATCATTTCTTTCAGGATATCTGGGAGGTCGCACAACAGCTTGGCGATACGCACTTGCCGACCTTGCTGATGGCGGTACTCGCTTTCGCGATCATCCTCGGCCTCAAGAAATTCCGGGCAAAAGCGCCGAACGTGTTGATCGCGGTCGTGCTGACCACAACCCTGAGCTGGGCCATCGGCTACCAGACCTATGGCGCCGGAAAAATCGATCAGATCGAAGACAGCGACGTCAACCGACTGGTCGGCCTGTATTCGGCCGGGCAAAACCAGCTCAGTTACGTCAACCAGAAAAGCGCCGAAATTTCCGCTGAACTGCGCAGGCTCGATCGCATGGGCGCGGCCGGCAGCCGGCTAGCCGCATCGCTGAATTACCAAAACGACCTGCTGGCGCTGGAGCGGAAAAGCATAGAAGACGATTTGCGCACGCGCGAGCGCGCAGTCCGCAAACTTGTGTTCGAGCGCGTCCCCGGCGCGAACAATGCGCCCGGCACGCTGTACATTCAGGGTCAGGCGCCGCCCGGCGCGCAAAACGACGGCCACCGCTGGCGCATCAAAAATGTTTCCGACAACGAGCTGGTGCTGGTCGGCGGCGGCGACATCGTCGGCGCGATTCCGCCTGGTTTGCCGGAGTTCGAGGTGCCGCAGTTCGGCTGGGAAACGCTGACCGCGCTGCTGCCCTCGGCGCTGATCATCACTCTGGTCGGTTTCATGGAAGCGATTTCGATCGCCAACGCGATGGCGGCGAAAACGCGCGCGCGCATAAATCCGAATCAGGAATTGATCGGTCAGGGACTGGCCAACATCGTCGGCAGCATCAGCCATACATTTCCGGTCAGCGGTTCGTTCACGCGCTCGGCGATCAATCTGAACGCCGGCGCACTCACGGGCTTTTCTTCGGTTTTCAGCGGCTTGCTGGTGCTGATCACCTTGCTGGTATTCACGCCGCTGCTCTACCACCTGCCGCATGCAACCTTGGCGGTGATCATCGTCGTCGCTGTCGCCGGCTTGATCGATTTTCGCGCCATGAGGCACGCGTGGCACGCGCATCGGCATGATGGAATCGCTTCGGCGGTTACGTTCCTCGCCACCCTGAGTTTCGCGCCGGGCATCGATCTCGGCATCCTGGTCGGCGCCGGCCTGTCGATCATCCTGTATCTGTTTCGCACCATGAAGCCACGCGTCGCACTGCTCGGCCGCCATCCCGACGGTACCTTGCGCGACGCCAAGGAACACAATCTCGCGACCAGCGAATTCATCATCGCCATGCGCTTCGACGGTTCTCTGTATTTCGCCAATGTGCCGTATTTCGAAGACGCGATTCTCGAAGCCGTGGCCAGCCATCCGAAAGCGCGCTTTGTTCTGGTCGTCGGCGAGGGCATCAACGAAATCGATGCGTCCGGCGAGGAAGTCATTCGCCACCTGGTGCTGCGTCTGCAGGAAACCGATATCACGCTGGTATTTTCCGGCATCAAGCGCCAGGTGATGCGCGTGATGGAGGATACAAAACTTTTCGCGCTGATCGGCGCGCAGCATTTTTTTCGCACCGAAACCCAGGCGCTCGATGCGATCTATCAATGGATAAACGATAAATCGTTCGAGGCCAAATACTGCCCGTTGAATCAGAAGCAGCTTCCCAGAAGCGAGTTGCCGATGCTCGACCGCGAGCCGGTAATCGACTAGCGCCGGTAACGGACCGTCAGGTTTGTTCGTTAAGCCGTTCGTCCAGTAATTCGATCCAGTGCCTGACCGGCCGGCTTGCCGCGCTGCGCAGTTGCAGCAGGCAGCCGATGTTGGCGGTGACGATTTGCCGCGGCCGGCCGGCTTCGAGCGCCGCGATCTTGTTCGCCAGCAACCGCTGCGAAAGCTCAGGCTGCAGCAGCGAATAGGTCCCAGCTGAGCCGCAGCATAGATGGCCATCGCTGACATGGCTTAGGCTGAAACCGCACGCAATCAACAGGTCTTCGACGACGCCGCGAATTTTCAGGCCGTGCTGCAAGGTGCACGGCGAATGAAACGCGACGGTTTCCGGATGTCCGGGCGGCGCGGCGTGCAGCAGCGCGGCTAGATTCTCGCGCTCGGCCAGCACGACTTCGCTGATGTCGCGGGAAAGTGCTGCGATGCGCGTGGCGGATTCGGCGTAAACCGGATCATCCGCGAGCAGATGTCCATATTCGCGGATGTGCGCGCCGCAGCCGCTGGCCGTACTCACCACCGCTTCCGCGCCGCGTCCAATGTACGGCGTCCACGCGTCGATGTTGCGGCGGGCGAAGTTGCGTCCTCCAGGTTCATCGTCAAGATGATGCGCAATCGCTCCGCAGCAGCGCGCCTGCGGCACGCGCAAGAGCGTGATGCCGAGACGGTCGAGCACGCGCGCCGCGGCCGCGTCGATATTCGGCGCGAGCGAGGGCTGCACGCAGCCGTCGAGCAGCAGCATGGTGCGGTCCCGGAGTGTGCGCGGCCATGCAGTCGGTTTCGCGCGCGCTGGCACCTTACGCGCCAGCGTTCGCGGCAGTACCGGCCGGGCCAGTTGGCCGAGCTTCAGCAGCGGATCGAACAGCAGCGGTCGGGTCAGAATGAAGCGCAGCGTTGCGCGCTGGACGCGATCGAAAAATCCGCGCTGGACTTTTTCGCCGAGCACTTCGCGGCCGATATCGACCAGCCTGCCGTAACGCACACCGGACGGGCACGTCGTTTCGCACGCGCGGCAGGTCAGGCAACGGTCGAGATGCAGTTGCGTGCTGCCGGTGACCGGCTCGCCTTCGAGCATCTGCTTTATCAGATAGATGCGGCCGCGCGGGCCATCGAGTTCGTCGCCGAGCAATTGATAAGTCGGGCACGTCGCGTTGCAAAAGCCGCAATGCACGCACGCACGCAAAATCGATTCGGCTTCGTTACCGGCGCGCGTGCCGCGGATGAAATCAGCGAGTTGGGTTTGCATCTCGGAGTACGGAGGGCAAAGAGTTGGGGCAGATGGTGGATGACCGGTGTCGCAGGTCTGGTTGCCGCTAAAAATCGGGATAGAGGCGTCCGCGATTCAGAATTCCGTGCGGGTCGAACGTCTGCTTCAAACGAAGGTGGAGTTTCATCAGCGTGGCAGACAGCGGGTGAAACGCGGGTTTCTGCTTATCGTGGCTGCGGAACAGCGTTGCGTGGCCGCCGGCTGTTTCGGCGGCGCTCCGAATCCGCGCCGAATCCGCGTCCGAAATCAGCCAACGCAATGCGCCGCGCCATTCGAACAACTGCCGGCCAGGAAGACCGAGCGGCGGCGTGGTCGATTTGATCGACAGGCGCCACATCGGTTCATCATTTCGTCGGCCTTGAAAAAAAGCATCCGTGTGCTCGCGAATGCCGATCCAGAACGCCGTCGCTGCTTCGTCGCCGACGCGCTCGCCGCCAAGTTTTTTGCAGGCGGCCTCGACTGCCGCTTCCGCACCCGACAAGCGCACGCCGAGTTCGCCGCAGTTGTACGCAGTCGCCGAAATTGGCAGCGGCAGGCCGGCCCACTGGTTCAGCGTCTGGATCGCTTTTTCCTCCGGCAATTCGAAGCGCAGCGTGCCGTTGGCTGCCGGCAATGGCAGTACCTTCAATGAAATTTCGAGCAGCACGCCGAGCGTCCCCAGCGCGCCTGTCATGACGCGCGAGACGTCGTAACCGGCGACGTTCTTCATGACCTGACCGCCGAAACGCAAAACCTTGCCGTTGCCATCCAGCACACGCACGCCGAGCACAAAATCGCGTAGCGTTCCGGACGACGCCGCGCGTGGTCCCGAAAATCCGCAAGCGACGGTGCCGCCCAAAGTTGCCTGTGCGCCGTAATGCGGCGGCTCGAAAGCGAGCATCTGACGATGTTCGCCGAGGGCGCTTTCGATTTCCGCGAGCGGCGTTCCGGCGCGCGCCGTTAGCACGAGCTCGGACGGATCGTAATCGACGATGCCGCGAAAAGACGTGATGTCGAGAATCTGGCCCTGCAGCAGGCCGCCGTAAAAATCCTTGCTGCCGCCTGCTCGCACACAGAGCGGCGTTTTGCTACTGGCGGCTTTACGGATGACAGCGCCGTAGTCTTCGATAAGGTGCTGCATGTCCAGCGGTTGCCGCTTAAAACCTCGGCAACTCGGGAAACTTCTCCTGCCCCGCGTGCACATGCATGCGGCCGAATTCCGCGCAGCGATGCAGGGTCGGCACCGCTTTGCCCGGATTCAGCAAGCCGTGTTCGTCGAACGCGCGCTTCACGGCGTTGAATGCGTCGAGTTCGGCGCTTCCGAACTGCACGCACATCTGATTGATCTTCTCGATGCCGACCCCGTGCTCGCCCGTAATTGTGCCACCAAGCTTGACGCACAGCTCGAGGATTTCGCCGCCGAATTGTTCGGTCCGGTGCAATTCATCCGGCTTGTTGGCGTCGTACAGAATCAGCGGATGCAGATTGCCGTCTCCGGCGTGAAACACATTGGCGCAACGCAAATTGTATTTCTGTTCGAGCGCTGCGATCGCCTGCAGGGTTTCGCCGAGGCGCTTGCGCGGAATCGTGCCGTCCATGCAATAGTAATCCGGCGAAATGCGGCCGACCGCGGCAAACGAGGCTTTACGCCCGGACCAGAATTTTTCCCGTTCGGCATCGTCACGCGAGCAGCGCACTTCGGTCGCGCCGCCGGCTTCGAGCAGCGCGGTGACGTGGGCGATTTCGTGAGCGACATCCTCGGCGGTGCCGTCCGATTCGCACAGCAGAATCGCCGAGGCGTCGAGCGGATAACCAGCGTGCACGAATTGCTCGACGGCGCGGATCGCCGGCTTGTCCATCATTTCGAGGCCGGCCGGTATGATGCCGGCGGCGATGATATCGGCGACCGCGTTGCCGGCCAGCGCGATGTCGTCGAAGGCCGCCAGTACGACTTGCGCGCGCTCTGGCTTCGGCAGCAGCTTGACGGTGATTTCGGTAATCACGCCGAGCATGCCCTCCGATCCGGTCATTAGCGCGAGCAGATCGTAGCCCGCCGAGTCGAGCGCATCGCTGCCGATCTCAAGCAGCTCGCCTTCGATCGTGATGACGCGCAGCTTCAGAATATTGTGCACGGTCAGACCGTATTTCAGGCAATGCACGCCGCCCGAATTTTCGGCGACGTTGCCGCCGATGCTGCACGCAATCTGGCTCGAAGGGTCGGGCGCGTAGTACAAGCCGTAGGGCGCCACCGCTTCCGAAATCGCCAGATTGCGCACGCCGGGTTGCACGCGCGCGGTTCGCGCCAGCGGATCGATATCGAGGATGCGCATGAATTTCGACAGCGACAACAGCACGCCCTGCGCATGCGGCAAGGCGCCCCCCGACAATCCGGTGCCCGCGCCGCGCGCGACGACCGGTACGCGCGCCTCGAAACACGCGCGCAGCACCTCCTGCACCTGCGCTTCGGTTTCCGGCAACGCGACCAGCATCGGCAATTCGCGATAGGCCGACAGGCCGTCGGTTTCGTACGGCCGGCGATCCTCGCTCTGCGTCAGCAGCGATTCGCGCGGCAGGATTGCGCGCAGGCGATCGATCAGCCCGGCGGCGGCAGATGCGGCTGGCGCTGTCGTTCGGTCGCCCTGGGCAGCTGAAGTCATGTCGAAACCCCGTTAGGCACTGCCGATAGAGCCCGTGGTGTCATGTCTGCGTATCGATCAAAATCGCGCGAAAGTCGTT
>JACDAM010000105.1 GCA_013695435.1 Burkholderiales bacterium
CTGTCGGCCGTATGCCGCGCCAGCGCTGGGCGCCGGCCTTGCCGATCGAACGCAGCGAATTTTCCTCGTTGCCGACCTCGCCTATGGTTGCCCGGCATTCGACATGCACCTTGCGGATTTCGCCGGAGCGCAGGCGCAACTGCGCATAGCTGCCCTCGCGAGCCAGCAACTGAACTGAAGCGCCGGCCGCGCGCGCAATCTGCGCGCCTTTACCCGGCAGCATTTCGACGCAATGGATGGTCGTGCCGACGGGTATGTTGCGCAGAGGCAGGCAATTGCCTGCCTTGATCGGCGCATCGGAACCATTGACGACTTGCATCCCGGCAACCATGCCTTTGGCAGCGATCACGTAGCGTCGCTCGCCGTCTGCGTAGCACAACAACGCCAGATTGGCGCTGCGGTTAGGATCGTATTCGAGGCGCTCGACCTTGGCGCCGACACCGTCTTTATCGCGGCAAAAATCGACGATGCGATAGTGCTGTTTGTGGCCGCCGCCCTGGTGACGCGTCGTGATATGGCCGTTATTATTGCGTCCGGCTTTTTTCGACTGCTTCTCGACCAGCGGCGCGAAAGGCGCGCCCTTGTGCAAATCCCGATTTACGACCTTGACGAGCGCGCGCCGGCCTGGAGAAGTCGGTTTGACTTTAACGAGCGCCATTATTTATTCTCCGCTCCGGCGAAATTGATTTCCTGTCCAGGCTTCAGGCAAACGTAAGCCTTTTTCCAGTCTTTGCGCCGGCCCATGAATTTGCCGAAGCGCTTGTGCTTGCCCTTGACGACCAGCACCTGCACCGTCTCAACGTCGACTTTGAACATCAGTTCGACGGCAGCTTTGATTTCGGGCTTGGTCGCGTCCCGCGTCACACGGAAAACAACCTGGTCGTTTTTGTCGGCAACGAATGTGCTCTTCTCGGACACCTGCGGCGCGAGCAAGACTTGCATCAGTCGTTGCGGGTTGTATTTAACCGCGCTCATGCCAGCAACTCCTCGATTTTGGTCATCGCGCCGCGAGTCATTAGCACGTGACTGGCGCGCACCAGGCTGACGGGATCGGCGCTGCCGGCATCGATAATGCGAATATGCGGAAGATTTCGTGCCGAAAGATAAAGATTGTCGTCCAGCTTGTCGGTGATGATGAGCGTGCTGGCCAGCCCCATATCCTTCAGTTTTTGCGCAAGTCCCTTGGTTTTCGGCGAATCGACAGCCAGCGCTTCGACTATCGACAGTCGGCCCTCGCGCGCCAATTGCGAGAAAATCGAGCAAAGTCCCGCACGATACATTTTTTTGTTCAGCTTCTGGCTGAAATTTTCGTCGGGACTGTTCGGGAAAATCCGGCCGCCGCCGCGCCACAAAGGGCTGGACGCCATACCCGCGCGGGCGCGCCCGGTTCCCTTCTGCCGCCACGGCTTGCGCGTGCTTTTTGCAACGTCGGAACGGCCTTTCTGGGCGCGATTACCGCCGCGCGCATTGGCCATGTAAGCAGTGACGACCTGATGCACGAGAGCTTCGTTGTAGTCACGTCCGAACAGCGCATCCGACGCCTGGATGCTCGTATCCGACTTGCCTTGCGCATCGATCAATTTGAGTTCCATCATCACTTGCCCGCCTTGGTGGCCACCTTGGTCGCCGCCTTGGCGCCCTTCGCCGCAGCGTCCTTCACCGCCGGACGAATCACGACATCGCTTCCGGCTGAACCTGGCACCGCGCCTTTCACGAGCAACAAACGCCGTTCGTTATCGACGCGCACGATTTCGAGGTTTTGTGAGGTGCGCGCAACATTGCCCAACTGACCGGCCATGCGCTTGCCAGGGAAAACCCGGCCCGGATCCTGCGCCATACCGATCGAACCGGGCGAATTATGCGAGCGCGAGTTGCCATGACTTGCCCGGTTGGACGAGAAATGGTGGCGCTTGATGGCGCCGGAAAAACCCTTGCCTTTCGAAGTACCGCGAATATCCACCAACTGCCCGACCTTGAACACGCCGAGGTCCAGCTCGTTGCCGACCTTGAGTTCCGCCAGGCTGGCGGCGCTGGCGCTAAACTCTTTCAACACGCTGCCGGCTTCAACCCCGGCTTTCGCGAAGTGACCGGCCGCCGGTTTGGTGACGCGATTCGCGCGGCGTTTGCCAAATGCGATTTGCACCGCGGAGTAGCCGTCGATTTCGGCTGTCTTGACCTGTACGATGCGGTTATTCGACACGTCAAGCACGGTGACGGGAACTGTCGCTCCATCGTCGTTGTACAGGCGCATCATGCCGACTTTACGGCCCAGCAATCCCAAACTCATTTGTTTTCCTTGATTGCATTCCGGTTACGATTGACCGAAAGTTTGCAAACACTAAAGCTTGATTTCAACATCCACGCCGGCAGGAAGATCGAGCTTCATCAAAGCATCGACCGTCTTGTCGGTCGGATCGATGATGTCCATCAGCCGCAGGTGCGTGCGAATCTCGAACTGATCGCGCGATGTCTTGTTGACGTGCGGCGAACGCAAAACATCGAATCGCTCGATGCGCGTCGGCAACGGAACCGGGCCTTTCACCACCGCGCCAGTACGCTTTGCGGTTTCGACGATTTCGAGCGCCGACTGATCGATCAGTCGATAATCGAACGCTTTCAAGCGGATACGGATTTTCTGGCTTTGCGGCATGGTTTCGATTTATGTCGTTGACCGTTCTATTCTAAAACCTTCGCCACCACCCCTGCCCCGACCGTCCTGCCGCCTTCCCTGATGGCGAAGCGCAGGCCTTCTTCCATGGCGATCGGGTTGATCAGTTGCACGGTGACGGAGACGTTGTCGCCGGGCATGACCATTTCGGTGCCTTCGGGCAATTCGATGGCGCCGGTGACGTCGGTTGTGCGGAAGTAGAACTGCGGGCGGTAGCCTTTGAAGAACGGCGTGTGTCGTCCGCCTTCTTCCTTGCCGAGCACATAGATTTCGGCGGTGAATTTGGTGTGCGGGGTGATGGAGCCGGGTTTACTTAGGACCTGGCCGCGTTCGACGTCTTCTCTCTTGGTTCCTCTCAAGAGAACGCCGACGTTGTCGCCGGCTTGTCCCTGGTCGAGGAGCTTTCGGAACATCTCGACCCCGGTGCAGACCGTCTTCTGGGTGGCCTTGATGCCGACGATCTCCAGTTCTTCACCGACTTTGACGACGCCGCGCTCGACGCGGCCGGTGACGACCGTACCGCGACCGGAGATCGAGAACACGTCTTCGACCGGCATCAAAAAGGCGCCGTCGATGGCGCGTTCCGGTTGCGGGATGTAGGAGTCGAGGGCGTCGGCGAGCTTCTGGATCGAGGGTTCGCCCAGTTCGGACTGATCGCCTTCCATGGCTTTCAATGCCGAGCCGATGACGATCGGGGTGTCGTCGCCGGGGAAGTCGTATTTACTCAGGAGTTCGCGCACTTCCATTTCGACCAGCTCCAGGAGTTCGGCATCGTCGACCATGTCGGCCTTGTTCATGTAGACGATGATGTAGGGCACGCCGACCTGCCTTGCCAGGAGGATGTGTTCGCGGGTTTGCGGCATCGGGCCGTCGGCGGCGGAGACGACGAGGATGGCGCCGTCCATTTGCGCTGCACCTGTGATCATGTTCTTGACGTAGTCGGCATGTCCCGGGCAATCGACGTGGGCGTAGTGGCGATTGGTCGTCTCGTATTCGACGTGGGCGGTGTTGATGGTGATGCCGCGCGCTCTTTCCTCGGGGGCGGAATCGATCTGGTCGTAGGATTTGACATCGCCGCCGAACTTCTTGGCCATGATCTTGGTGATGGCGGCAGTGAGTGTGGTCTTGCCGTGATCGACGTGGCCGATGGTGCCGACGTTGACGTGCGGTTTGGTGCGTTCGAATTTGCTTTTGGCCATGGTCGTCTTCCTGCTTATTTTTTGTTGATGATTGCTTCTGCTTCGTTCTTGGGCATTTCCGTGTAGTGCTTGAATTCCATGGTGTACGTTGCGCGGCCTTGCGTTGCCGAGCGCAGGGCCGTCGAATAGCCGAACATCTTGGCGAGCGGCACTTCGGCGCGGATTACCTTGAGACCGGGTAAATCTTCCATGCCCTGAATCATGCCGCGCCGCGAGCTCAGATCGCCGACTACGTTGCCCATGAAATCGGCGGGCGTTTCGACCTCGACAGCCATCATTGGCTCGAGCAGCACCGGCGTGGCTTTGCGCATACCATCCTTGAAGGCGATCGACGCCGCCATCTTGAACGCGTTTTCATTCGAGTCGACATCGTGGTATGAACCATCGAACAAGGTCACTTTTACGTCGACCACCGGAAAGCCCGCGAGCACGCCATTCGGCAGGGTTTCGACCAAGCCCTTCTGCACGGCGGGGATATACTCGCGCGGAACCACGCCGCCCTTGATGGCATCGACGAATTCGAAACCTTTGCCGGCCCCGTTCGGCTCCATCTTGAGCCAGACGTGACCGTATTGCCCGCGCCCACCCGATTGTTTGATGAATTTGCCTTCGACTTCGACCAGCTTCTTGATCGCTTCGCGGTAGGCGACCTGCGGCGCGCCGACATTCGCCTCGACGCTGAATTCGCGCTTCATGCGGTCGACGATAATTTCCAGGTGCAATTCGCCCATGCCGGAAATAATGGTCTGGCCCGACTCTTCGTCGGTACGGACGCGAAACGACGGATCTTCCTGGGCCAGGCGATTCAGCGCAATCCCCATCTTCTCCTGATCGGCTTTGGTCTTCGGCTCGACCGCTACGTGAATCACCGGCTCGGGAAATTCCATGCGCTCGAGTGTGATGATGCGATCCGGATCGCATAGCGTTTCTCCGGTGGTCGCCTCCTTCAAACCGACCGCGGCCGCAATATCACCGGCGCGGACTTCCTTGATCTCATCGCGCTGGTTTGCATGCATCTGCAACAAACGGCCGATGCGCTCTTTCTTTCCCTTGATCGGATTGTAGATGGTGTCGCCGGAAGACACGACGCCGGAATAAACCCGGAAGAATATCAACTGCCCGACATACGGATCGGTCGCGATCTTGAATGCCAGGCCGGCAAAGGCTTCGTCATCGGCGGCGCGGCGTACGGCGGCCTGACCGTTTTCGAGCTCGCCCTTGACCGGCGGAATATCGACTGGCGAAGGCAAAAAGTCGATAACCGCATCGAGCATGGCCTGCACGCCCTTGTTCTTGAACGCCGAACCGCACAGCATAGGCACGATCTCGTTGTGCGTCGTGCGCAAACGCAGGCCCTGTTTGATCTCGGCCTCGGAAAGCGCGCCTTCCTCAAGATACTTGTGCATCAATTCTTCGGTCGCTTCAGCCGCAGTCTCGACCATTTTTTCACGCCAGCTTTCAGCCTCCGCCTGCAATTCCGCCGGAATGGCGCGCTCCTCGTACTTCATGCCCTGCGTCGACTCGTCCCAGTAAATCGCCCTCATCTTGATCAGATCGACGATGCCTTCGAACTTGTCCTCCGCACCGATCGGCAATTGAATCGGAACTGGATTCGCTTTCAAGCGGCTTTTGATCTGCTCGAAAACGCGCATGAAGTTGGCGCCCGAGCGATCCATTTTGTTGACGAAGGCGAGGCGCGGAACCTTGTACTTATTGGCCTGGCGCCAGACTGTTTCAGTTTGCGGCTGCACGCCGCCGACGGCGCAGAACACCGTGCAAGCCCCATCCAGAACGCGAAGCGAGCGCTCGACTTCAATAGTAAAATCGACGTGCCCAGGCGTATCGATGATGTTGATGCGATGTTCGGGATGATGATTGTCCATCCCTTTCCAGAAGCAGGTCGTCGCTGCGGAGGTGATGGTGATACCGCGTTCCTGTTCCTGCTCCATCCAGTCCATGATGGCGGCGCCATCATGGACCTCGCCTATCTTGTGGGAAACACCCGTGTAGAACAGCACGCGTTCGGTGGTCGTAGTCTTGCCGGCGTCGATGTGCGCCATGATGCCGATATTGCGATACCGTTCAATAGGAGTTTTTCTTGCCACAGCCTTGCCTTTAAATCCTCAGTTCCAACAATTGTCTTCAATGGAGCGCGCTTTTGCTCAGAAACGATTCAGAAACGATAGTGGGAGAAAGCTTTGTTGGCCTCGGCCATGCGGTGCACTTCCTCGCGCTTTTTCATTGCACCGCCGCGGCCTTCCGCTGCTTCGGCCAGTTCGCCGGCCAGTCGCGCGCCCATCGATTTTTCCGAACGCTTGCGGGCTGCCTCGCGCAGCCAGCGCATGGCTAATGCCGTGCGCCGCAGCGAACGGACTTCGACCGGAACCTGATAATTGGCGCCGCCCACGCGCCGGCTCTTGACTTCAACGACCGGGCGCACATTGGTCAGCGCCTGGGTGAAAACATCCAGCGGGTTTTTTCCGGTTTTCTTGCCGATCTGGGCGAGCGCGCCGTAGATGATGCGTTCGGCGACCGATTTCTTGCCGCGCGTCATCAGCACGTTAACAAATTTCGCAACGTCCTGATTGCTGTATTTGGGATCCGGCAATATCTCGCGTTTCGGTACTTCTCTACGTCTGGGCATGGTTCAAACTTTTAAGAATCGAGCTTGCTACCTGTTTCGATCTAGCCGCGAAGTGTTTCGGCCTTGGCCGCAAAGCGCGCAGCGGATTCCTCCATGCGCGCCGCGGCTTCCACGCGTTTACGCACGCGCTAAGCAGCCTTTGGCCGCTTGGCGCCGTACTTCGAACGCCCCTGCTTGCGGTCTTTCACGCCTGCGGTATCGAGGCTGCCGCGCACTGTGTGGTAACGAACACCCGGCAAATCCTTCACGCGGCCGCCGCGAATCAGCACCACCGAGTGTTCCTGCAGATTGTGTCCTTCGCCGCCGATATAGCTCGATACTTCAAAACCATTGGTCAGACGTACCCGCGCAACTTTTCGCAATGCCGAGTTTGGCTTTTTCGGCGTCGTCGTATAAACGCGCGTGCAGACACCACGTTTTTGCGGACTGTTGCCTAGCGCCGGCACCTTGCTTTTCACGCGTTTTGCGGACCGCGGCTTGCGAACCAGTTGATTTATCGTCGGCATGGCGTTATCGAACACTCTTGCGATGCGCGCGGGCGCATCATTCAACCAAATTATTCAGATTAAAAAATCGGGGACGGCATGTCTGCCGTCCCGCGACATTGAATCAAGCATTTATTGATGCACGGCCGGACTTATCGATGCACAACCGGACTTATTGACGCACAGCCGACCACCGGGCCGTACGGGCTAAAAGACCGACGATTCTAGGGTCTAAGGTCTGGGGTGTCAAGCAACATGCTCCTTGGTTTCGGCCTGGTCCACGCTTTCTTCGCTCAACTCGCGGCCCTCCGCAATGTCGAGACCCAATTGCTGTTTCCGGCGCGCGTTGTGATAGGCCAAACCCGTGCCGGCAGGAATCAATCGGCCGACAATCACGTTTTCCTTCAGGCCGCGCAGATCGTCGCGTTTGCCCATGATCGCAGCTTCGGTCAGCACGCGAGTGGTTTCCTGGAACGAGGCAGCCGAAATGAATGAATCGGTAGACAGCGAAGCCTTGGTGATGCCCAGCAGCAGGTATTCGTAAACCGCTTCCTGCTTGCCCTCGGCGGCGACGCGTTCGTTCTCCACAAGTACTTCAGCCCTTTCCAGCTGTTCACCCTGGATGAAGCGCGTGTCGCCGGCGTCGGCGATCTGCACGCGCCGCAACATCTGACGCACGATCACTTCTATGTGCTTGTCGTTGATCTTGACGCCTTGCAATCGATAAACGTCCTGCACCTCGTCGGTGATGTAGCGCGCCAGGGCTTCCACGCCCAGCAAACGCAGGATATCGTGCGGATCGCGCGGCCCATCGACAATGACCTCGCCCTTGTTGACGACCTGGCCATCGTGCGCCATCACGTGCTTTTCCTTGGGAATCAGATACTCGTGCGGCACGTGATCGAGATCGGTGATTACAAGGCGCTGCTTTCCTTTGGTGTCCTTGCCGAACGAGACGGTCCCCGTCACCTCGGCCAGTACGCCGGCATCTTTCGGCGAACGCGCTTCGAACAATTCGGCGACGCGCGGCAAGCCACCCGTGATGTCGCGCGTTTTGCTGGTCTCCTGCGGAATACGCGCGAGCACTTCGCCGACCGAGACTTGCTGACTGTCCTTGACCGTGATCAGCGAACCCACCTGGAAAGTGATGTTGACCGACAGGTCGGAGCCGGCCATCTTGATCTCCTCGCCTTTCGGTCCGAGCAGCTTGACCTGCGGACGCAAACCCTTCGCCTGAGCCGCGCCGCGACGCTTCGGGTCGATCACGACCAGGGTAGACAGGCCGGTTACCTCATCGATCTGCTTGGCGACCGTGACGTTTTCCTCAACGTTCTCGAAATGCACGGTGCCCGCGTATTCGGTGATGATCGGACGGGTGTGCGGATCCCACGACGCGAGCAATTGACCGGCCTTGACGGCGTCGCCGTCCTTGATCATCAGGGTTGCGCCGTAGGGCACTTTATGCCGCTCGCGCTCGCGGCCGGCATCGTCCTGAATGACCACTTCGCCGCTGCGCGAAATTACGACCTGCTCCTTGCGCGCGTTACTCACGTAGCGCATGACCTGGGTGAAGCGCGCGGTACCGTTCGACTTGCTCTCGACCTGGCTGACGACCGCCGTACGCGACGCCGCGCCACCGATGTGGAAGGTGCGCATCGTGAGCTGTGTTCCCGGCTCGCCGATCGATTGCGCGGCGATCACGCCGACCGCTTCGCCGACCGCGACCATCTGGCCGCGGCCGAGATCGCGTCCGTAGCATTTCGCGCACAAGCCGAAACGGGTGTCGCACGTCAGCGGCGTCCTGACCTTGATTTCGTCGATGCCGAGCGCCTCTATGGTATCGACCGCATCTTCGTCGAGCAGGGTGCCTGCTTCGAAGATCGTCTCGCCGGTTTCCTGCTGCACGATATCGTTGGCTGCGACGCGCCCCAGAATGCGTTCGCGCAGCGCTTCGACGACCTCGCCGCCTTCGACCAGCGCCTTCATGGCGGCGCCGTTCGCCGTCCCGCAATCGTCTCTGGTCACCACCAGATCCTGCGTGACGTCGACCAGACGCCGCGTCAGATAGCCGGAGTTCGCCGTTTTCAACGCGGTATCGGCCAGACCTTTGCGCGCGCCGTGCGTCGAGATGAAGTACTGCAGCACGTTCAACCCTTCCCGGAAGTTGGCGGTGATCGGCGTTTCGATGATAGAGCCGTCGGGCTTGGCCATCAGCCCGCGCATGCCGGCCAACTGGCGGATTTGCGCCGCCGAGCCGCGCGCGCCCGAATCCGCCATCATGTAGATCGAGTTGAACGACTCTTGGGAGACCAGCCGCCCTTTGTCGTCCTTGAGCGGACCCAGGGTCTTTTTCCTGGCATCCCAGTTCATCACCTGCTCGATACCGAGTTGCTCCATCATCGCCTTGGCGACGTCATCGCCGGCACGGCCCCAGATATCGACGACCTTGTTATAACGCTCACCCTGGGTGACGAGCCCGGAGGTGTATTGTTTTTCGATCTCGGAAACTTCCTTTTCGGCGGCGGAAATCAAATCGTTCTTCTGCTGCGGCACGAGCATGTCATCGACGCAAATCGAAATGCCCGCGCGCGTTGCGAGCGTAAAGCCGGCGTACATCAGCTTGTCCGCGAAGATGACCGTTTCACGCAGTCCGCAACGGCGGAAAGCGGCGTTGATCAGCCTGGAAATCTCTTTTTTCTTGAGCGCCTTGTTAATCAGGCCAAACGGCAAGCCGACCGGCAGGATCTCGGACAGCAGCGCACGGCCGACGGTCGTCTCGTAGCGCGTGACCTTTTCACGGCGTTCGCCGTCGCTGTCGTTCTCGACTTCCTTGATGCGGACGGCAACGCGGGCGTGCAGATCGACCTGGCGCGATTCATAGGCGCGCGATACTTCACCGACATCGGCGAAACGCAGGCCTTCGCCGCGCGCGTTGATGGCTGAGCGCGTCACGTAATACAGACCCAGCACGATGTCCTGCGAAGGCACGATGATCGGCTCGCCGTTCGACGGCGACAGCACGTTGTTCGACGACAGCATCAAGGTACGGCATTCCATCTGCGCTTCCAGCGACAGCGGCACGTGCACAGCCATCTGGTCGCCGTCGAAGTCGGCGTTGAATGCCGCGCAAACCAGCGGATGCAACTGGATCGCCTTGCCTTCGATCAGCACCGGCTCAAACGCCTGGATGCCGAGCCGATGCAAGGTCGGCGCGCGATTCAGCATGACCGGATGCTCGCGGATGACGTCTTCGAGGATGTCCCAGACCTCCGGCACTTCCTGCTCGACCAGTCGTTTGGCGGCTTTGATCGTGGTCGCAAGCCCCAGCACTTCAAGCTTGTGGAAGATGAACGGCTTGAACAGCTCGAGCGCCATTTTCTTGGGCAGACCGCATTGATGCAGCTTCAGTTGCGGGCCGACGACGATCACCGAGCGGCCGGAATAATCGACGCGTTTGCCGAGCAGGTTCTGGCGGAAGCGCCCGCCCTTGCCCTTGATCATGTCGGCGAGTGATTTCAGCGCGCGCTTGTTGGCGCCGGTCATGGCTTTGCCGCGACGCCCATTGTCGAGCAGGGAATCGACCGATTCCTGCAGCATGCGCTTTTCATTGCGCACGATGATCTCGGGCGCCTTCAATTCCAGCAGCCGCTTCAGCCGGTTGTTGCGGTTGATGACGCGGCGATACAGATCGTTGAGGTCGGAGGTCGCAAAGCGGCCGCCATCGAGCGGCACCAGCGGACGCAATTCCGGCGGCAGCACCGGCAGCACTTCCATGATCATCCAGTCGGGCTTGATGCCGGACTTGTGGAAAGCTTCAAGCACCTTCAGGCGTTTGGCGATTTTCTTGATCTTGGTGTCGGAGCCTGTGGCTGCGAGTTCTTTATGCAGATCGTCGAGTTCGCGGTTCAGATTCAGACTGCGCAGCAGATCGCGTATGCCTTCAGCGCCCATGCTCGCGGAAAAATCATCGCCGAACTCTTCGACTTTGGTCAGATAATCGTCTTCGCTCAGGAGCTGACACCGCGTCAGCGGCGTCATGCCGGGGTCGGTCACGACGTACGCTTCGAAATACAGCACGCGCTCGATATCGCGCAAGGTCATGTCGAGCACCATCCCCAGACGCGACGGCAGCGACTTCAGAAACCAGATGTGCGCCGCCGGGCTGGCGAGCTCGATATGCGCCATGCGTTCGCGGCGTACTTTCGACAGGGTCACTTCGACCCCGCATTTCTCGCAGATCACGCCGCGATGCTTGAGCCGCTTGTATTTGCCGCACAGGCACTCGTAATCCTTGGTCGGCCCGAAAATCTTCGCGCAAAACAGGCCATCGCGTTCGGGTTTGAACGTGCGGTAGTTGATCGTCTCCGGCTTTTTGACTTCGCCGTACGACCACGAGCGGATTTTCTCGGGCGACGCCAGGCCGATCTTGATCGCATCGAATTCTTCTTCCTGCGTGACCTGCTTGAATAAATCGAGCAATGCTTTCATTTGACCTCCAGTGAGGCGTGAGGAGTGAGGCGGTTAAAACCGATCCAGATCGATATCGATCGCGAGCGAGCGGATTTCCTTGACCAGCACGTTGAAGGATTCCGGCATGCCGGCGTCGATCTTGTGCTCGCCCTTGACGATGTTCTCGTAGACTTTCGTGCGCCCGGAAACGTCGTCGGATTTAACCGTCAGCATCTCCTGCAGCGTATAGGCTGCGCCGTACGCTTCCAGCGCCCAGACTTCCATTTCACCAAAACGCTGGCCGCCGAATTGCGCCTTGCCGCCCAACGGCTGCTGCGTGACCAGGCTGTACGGGCCGGTCGAGCGCGCATGCATCTTGTCGTCGACCAGATGATGCAGCTTCAGCACATGCATGTAGCCGACCGTGACCGGGCGATCGAACACATCGCCGGTACGCCCATCGTGCAATTGCACCTGGCCCGAGCGCGGCAGGCCGGCCAAGGTCAGCATGTCCTTGATCTCGGTTTCGGTGGCGCCGTCGAACACTGGCGTCGCGAAGGGCACACCCTGTTTGAGGTTGAAGGCGAGATGCAGCACTTCGTCATCCGACAACGACGCCAAATCTTCGATCGTCCCGCTCGAGTTGTATATCTGGGTCAGCAGCTTGCGGACTTCCGCGACCTTGGTCTGCGCTGCCAGCATGTCGCCGATTTTCCGGCCTAAACCTTTCGACGCCCAGCCGAGATGCGTTTCCAGAATCTGGCCGACGTTCATCCGCGACGGCACACCGAGCGGATTCAGCACGATGTCCATCGGCGTGCCGTCCTCCATGTACGGCATATCTTCGACCGGCACGATTTTCGAGATCACGCCTTTATTGCCGTGGCGTCCGGCCATTTTGTCGCCAGGCTGCAGGCGGCGTTTGACGGCGACGTAAACCTTGACCATTTTCTGCACGCCCGGCGGCAGCTCATCACCGCTCGTGAGCTTCTTTTTCTTCTCTTCGAACGCGGCATCGAAATCGACGCGCTTCTGCGCAATACCGTCTTTCAACTGCTCAAGCTGACGGCTGGATTCATCATTGGCGAGGCGGATATCGAACCAGTGGTGGCGTTCGACCTCCGCCAGATAGGTCTTGGTGATTTTGCTGCCTTTTGCTATGCGTTTGGGGCCGCCATTAACCGTCTTGCCGAGCAACAGCCGCTCGATGCGGCCGAAAGCATCGTTTTCGACGATGCGCATCTGGTCGGCGAGATCTTTTTTGTAGCGCTTCAGTTCATCCTCGATGATCTGCCTGGCGCGCTTGTCGCGCTCTATGCCTTCGCGCGTAAACACCTGGACTTCGATGACGGTTCCCGACATGCCGGAAGGCACGCGCAAGCTGGTGTCCTTTACGTCGGAAGCCTTTTCGCCAAAAATCGCGCGCAGCAGTTTTTCTTCCGGCGTCAGTTGCGTTTCACCCTTTGGCGTCACTTTTCCGACCAGCACATCGCCGGCTTCGACTTCGGCGCCGATATGAATGATGCCCGATTCGTCGAGCCGGCCGAGCATCGTTTCCGACAGATTGGAAATGTCGCGCGTGATCTCTTCGGCGCCGAGCTTGGTGTCGCGCGCCACGATTTGCAGCTCTTCGATGTGGATCGATGTGAAGCGGTCTTCGGCGACGATGCGCTCCGAGATCAGGATCGAATCCTCGAAGTTGTAGCCGTTCCAAGGCATGAAAGCGACCAGCAGATTCTGCCCCAGCGCGAGTTCGCCCATATCCGTCGACGCGCCGTCCGCCACGACATCGCCTCTGGCGAGGACGTCGCCAACCCTGACCAGCGGACGCTGGTTGATATTGGTGTTCTGATTCGAGCGCGTGTACTTGATCAGATTGTAGATATCGACGCCCGCTTCGCCGGTGACCGTTTCCTCATCACGCACGCGAACGACGATACGTGCTGCGTCGACATAGTCGACGGTGCCACCGCGCACAGCCTGGACCGCCGTTCCCGAATCGACCGCAACGGTGCGCTCGATGCCGGTGCCGACCAAAGGTTTCTCGGCGCGCAGGCAAGGCACCGCCTGGCGCTGCATGTTCGAACCCATCAGCGCGCGATTGGCATCGTCGTGCTCGAGGAACGGGATCAACGAAGCCGCGACCGACACGATCTGCGATGGCGCAACATCCATGTACTGGATGCGCTCGGGCGCCGCCAGCTCGAATTCGTTGCGATGCCGGCACGAAACGATCTCGTCGGTGAACTTGCCCTTCTTGTCGAGCGCGGCATTGGCCTGCGCAATCACGAACTGGCCTTCCTCAATGGCGGACAGGTAATCGATATGGTCGGTGACCTGGCCATTGCCGACCCTGCGATACGGCGTTTCCATAAAGCCGTATTCGTTGGTACGCGCATACAAAGCGAGCGAATTGATCAGACCGATGTTCGGACCTTCCGGGGTTTCGATTGGGCAGACGCGGCCGTAGTGCGTCGGATGCACGTCGCGCACCTCAAACCCGGCGCGCTCGCGCGTCAAGCCGCCGGGTCCGAGCGCCGAGACCCGGCGCTTATGGGTAATCTCGGACAGCGGATTGGTCTGATCCATGAACTGACTCAACTGGCTCGACCCGAAAAATTCGCGGATCGCGGCCGATACCGGTTTGGCGTTGATGAGATCGTGCGGCATCAGGTTTTCCGACTCGGCCTGGGACAAGCGTTCCTTGACGGCCCGCTCGACGCGCACCAATCCGGAACGGAACTGGTTTTCCGCAAGCTCGCCGACCGAACGCACGCGCCGGTTGCCGAGGTGATCGATATCGTCGATCTCGCCGCGGCCATTGCGCAGCTCGACCAGAATCCTGATGACCGCCGTGATGTCTTCGTTCGACAAGGTTCCCGCCCCGGTCAATTCGGTGCGGCCGACACGGCGGTTGAATTTCATGCGGCCGACGGCCGACAGGTGGTAACGCTCCTCGGCATAGAACAGACCTTTGAACAGCGCCTTCACGGCATCTTCGGTCGGCGGTTCGCCGGGACGCATCATGCGATAGATCGCGACCTGTGCGGCCAACTGGTCGGTCGTCTCGTCGATGCGCAGCGTTTGCGAGATGTAGGCGCCCTGATCGAGATCATTCGTGTAGAGCGTATTGAACTGGCCGACTTCGGCGTCCTGCAATTTGCTCAGTACCGGTTCGGTGATCTCGTCGTTGGCAGCGGCGATGATTTCGCCCGATTCCTTGTCGATCACGTTGTGGGCCAGGACGCGGCCGATCAGAAAATCGTCCGGAACGGCAATTTTCTTGATGCCCGCCTGCTCGAGGTCGCGCACGTGCTTGACGGTAACGCGCTTGTCCTTGGCGACGATCAGCTTGCCGGTCTTGGTGCTGATATCGAAGCGCGCGATTTCGCCACGCATGCGTTCGGGGACGAGTTCGAATTGTGTCGTCTTCTTGCCGAGATGAAACGTATCGAACGCGAAAAATTCCTTGAGTATCTGCTCCGGCGTGTAGCCGATTGCTTTCAGCAGAATCGTGACCGGCATCTTGCGGCGGCGGTCGACGCGGAAGTACAGATAATCTTTCGGATCGTATTCGAAATCGAGCCACGAACCCCGATACGGAATGATGCGCGCCGAGAACAGCAGTTTGCCCGAGGAATGGGTCTTGCCGCGGTCGTGCTCGAAAAACACGCCCGGCGAACGATGCAATTGCGAAACGATCACGCGCTCGGTGCCATTGATGACGAACGAACCGGTATTCGTCATCAACGGAATCTCGCCCATGTAGACCTCCTGCTCCTTGACTTCCTTGACCGTCGGCTTGCTCGCCTCGCGATCCATGATGGTCAGGCGCACCTGGGCGCGCAGCGGGCTTGCATAAGTCAGGCCGCGCTGCTGGCATTCCTTGACGTCGAACGGCGGCATGCCGAGAAAATAGCTGACAAAGTCGAGTCGCGCGTTGCCGGAATGGCTGGAAATCGGAAAAATCGACTGAAAAGCGGCCTGCAGACCCTGCGTGGCCCGTTTGTCAGGCGCAACGGCGGCCTGCAAAAAGGCCGCGTAAGACTCGAGCTGGGTGGCAAGAAGAAACGGCACCGGCAGGACGCTTGCGCGCTTGGCGAAACTCTTGCGGATGCGTTTTTTCTCGGTAAAAGAATAGCTCATAGTCGCTCCATCGCTTCAGAAAGTGGGGGCTTGCGGCGCGCAGAACAGCGGAAAAACCGAGGTGAAGGCATTAGTACGCTTTTTGACTGAAAAATTCCATGCAAGCGCTGCCTTCCCGCGTTTTGTTCGAGTCGGGGTTTTTGACGACAAGGCGAGGCGTCCGCTTCTGTCGTCCTGCAGGCCAGGCAGCTCGCGCGAGCCGCCGCCTGGCCGCCTGCTGACAATTACTTGACTTCAGCGGTCGCGCCGGCGTCGGTCAATTGCTTCTGGATCGCTTCGGCATCGGCCTTCGGTATACCTTCCTTGACCGGCTTGGGCGCCCCGTCAACCAGGTCCTTGGCTTCTTTCAAACCCAGTCCGGTGATGGCGCGTACAACCTTGATCACGTTGACCTTGCTTTCGCCGACCGTATTCAGGACGACCGTGAATTCGGTCTTTTCTTCGGCTGCCGGGGCTGCCGCTGCGGCTGGCGCGGCGGCGGCTACAGCGGCCGCTGCCGAGACGCCAAATTTTTCTTCCATATCCTTGATCAGGCCCGAAAGTTCGAGCACCGTCAGATTGCCGATTGCATCCAAAATATCTGCTTTGGCCAGAGCCATGGTTTTCTCCTGAGAATTTACTGTGAAAGGCAGTAGGAAAGGCGCCGCGTCGAATCCTTTGCTAGGCGGCAGCCTGTTCGGTTGCTTGTTCGGCCGTCTGCTTGCTGTCGCGTAGTGCCGCCATGGTGCGCACGAATTTGCCGGGGACTTCATTCAAGGTTCGAACGAATTTCCCGATCGGCGCTTTCATGGTTCCCATCAGCATGGCGAGCAACTGATCGCGGCCCGGCAAAGTGGCCAGATTCGCGACGTCTTTCGCATTCATGACCGAGCCCGCCATGGCGCCCGCCTTGATTACGAATTTCTCGTTGCTGCCCTTCGCGAAGTCATGCAGCACCCTGGCGACCGCGACCGGATCGCTCGACATGCCATAAGCCAGCGGTCCGACCATGTGGTCGGCAAGTCCGGCAAATGGCGTATCGGCGACGGCACGGCGCGCGAGCGTGTTTTTTAAGACGCGAAAATACACGCCCGAACCGCGCGCTTTCGCTCGCAACTTCGTTATTTCGCCGACTTGCAAATGACGGTATTCGGCAACGACGATTGCTTGCGCGCCTTTGACTTCGGCACTGATTTCAGCGACGACCGATTTTTTCTGTTCCAGATTTAAAGCCAAGGTCGATCTCCTTTCATATGAGAATGAGGGTTGGGGATCGACGACTCCGAGCCCGGCATCGCGCTCTTCGCCTTCATCCTTCGCCCGCATCCTTCTAACAACAGCGACCTTGAGTCAGGAGAAATCCTGGTTTCGGGTGCGCTATCTGCGTAGGCATCGGGAGACTTCTTGACCAGCGAATCGGTCTGAAGCACTGCCGTCAATTAAACCTTGCGGTCCCTACGGTCTTTGATATCCCCGACCGGCAAAGCCGCCGGATCGGCCCAAAGCCCTGCTTCGCTTGTTTGCGAAGCTGCGTCCCCGCGCAGCGGGAACCTGTTACAAAATACTGCGTTACCTTTTTCGCAAGACGCGTGTCTGGCGATCGATTAACGTTGCGACTGCTGTTGCGCTGCCAGGCTCGTCGTATCGACCCTGACGCCGCCGCCCATCGTGCTCGACAAAGCGATCTTGCGCAGGTAAATGCCCTTGGAAGTCGCCGGCTTGGCTTTATTCAAGGCATCGACCAGCGCCAGCAGATTTTCCCGCAGTGCATCGACCGAAAAAGATGCGCGGCCAATCGCGCACTGGATGATCCCGGCTTTGTCCGTACGATATTGCACCTGCCCGGCCTTCGCATTCCTGACGGCGGTCGCAACATCCGGAGTCACCGTGCCAACTTTGGGATTCGGCATCAAACCGCGTGGTCCCAGAATTTGCCCAAGGCCGCCTACCACGCGCATGGTGTCAGGGCTGGCGATGGCGACATCGAAATCGATGTTGCCGGCCCTGATCTGCTCGGCGAGGTCTTCAAGCCCGACGATATCGGCGCCGGCAGCTTTGGCTTTTTGCGCGTTTTCGCCTTGCGCGAATACGGCGACGCGCACGGTTTTTCCGGTGCCCTTAGGCAGCACCACGGCCCCGCGCACCAACTGATCGGACTTCTTCGCATCGATCCCTAGGTTGATAGCCACGTCGACCGATTCATCGAATTTGGCAGTCGCGTTTTCCTTGACCAGTTTTAGCGCGTCGGCGACCGCGTAAGTCTGGTTGCGGTCGATCTTCTTCTGGATCGCGGCAAAGCGTTTCGATATTTTGGCCATGTCAAACCCCCTCGACTTCTATGCCCATGCTGCGCGCACTGCCGGCGATCGTGCGGACGGCCGCATCCATATCGCTGGCGGTCAGATCGGGTTGCTTGGCCTTGGCGATCTGCTCGGCCTGAGCGCGCGTCAGTTTGCCGACCTTGTCGGTATGCGGACGAGGGCTGCCCTTCTGTATCCCGGCGGCCTTCTTGATCAGGACAGTCGCCGGCGGCGTCTTCATGATGAAACTGAAGGTCTTGTCGGCGAACGCGGTGATGACCACGGGGATCGGCAACCCGGCTTCCATGCCCTGCGTTTGCGCGTTGAACGACTTGCAGAATTCCATGATGTTGAGGCCGCGTTGACCAAGCGCCGGGCCGATCGGCGGGCTTGGATTGGCCTTGCCGGCCGGAACTTGCAGCTTGATGTAACCAACGATTTTCTTCGCCATTTTATTCTCCTGTGTGAGTCCAAACGCACGTTCGGCTTCAGCCTACTTGCGCTCCTCCGCCGTATTAAGCGACGGGCCCGTCGACTTCAATACGGCGACGTAGAGCGACACGAAGTGTCTGCTCTACGCTTTCTCGACTTGCCCAAAATCCAGTTCGACCGGCGTCGATCGCCCAAAAATCGAAACCGACACGCGTATCTTGCTCTTGTCATAATTGACGTCTTCGACGTTGCCGTGGAAATCGGTGAACGGGCCTTCCTTGACGCGTACCGCTTCGCCGACTTCGAACAATACTTTCGGCTTCGGCTTTTCGACGCCTTCCTGAATCTGGTGCAGGATGTTCTGTACTTCCTTGGCCGAGATCGGCGTCGGTTTCATGGCCGAGCCGCCGATGAAACCCGTGACTTTCGGCGTACTTTTGACCAGATGCCAGGTTTCATCGGTCATTTCCATTTCGACCAGCACGTAGCCCGGGAAGAATTTGCGTTCGGAAATGCTTTTCTGGCCGCTTTTCATCTCGACGACTTCTTCGACCGGAACCAGGATCTGGCCGAATTTATCCTGCATGCCGGCGCGCTGGATGCGGTCGAGCAGCGTGCGCTGCACGCTCTTTTCGTAGCCGGAATAAGCGTGAACTACGTACCAGCGGATCATGCGCCCCCTCGTCCCATCAGCCTTTCAACCGCCCACAACAACGAGGCATCGACAATCCAGAGGAAAATCGCCATCACGAGCACGAACAAAAACACGATGCCGGTGGTCTGGAACGTCTCCTTGCGGGTCGGCCAGACTACCTTTTTCGTCTCTTCGATAGAATCCTTGGCGAACGCAAAAAACTGCTTGCCAGGCGCGCTGGTCCAGCCGACAACCGCGGCGAGCACGAGGCCGCCGAGTACCGACAGGACGCGAATGATGGTCGGACTTCCGTCCAGGTAATAAAAACCGGCGATGCCGGCGATGACGAGTAGCGCTGCGATAGCCAGCTTGATCTTGTCTGCCATTACGTTTTTGACTGCCTCACTGATCCGCTGCGCGGTATTGCTGCCATTGGTTTGTTGCCGCCGTTAGCTTCAGTATCGCCGGGTGGCAGGTGGCAGGCCAGGAGGGTGTCGAACCCCCAACCTTCGGTTTTGGAGACCGACGCTCTGCCAATTGAGCTACTGGCCTGTTGTTCAAGAATAACGAGGGGTCATTCAATCACCTTCGCCACCACCCCTGCCCCCACCGTCCTGCCGCCTTCCCTGATGGCGAAGCGCAGGCCTTCTTCCATGGCGATCGGGTTGATCAGTTGCACGGTGACGGAGACGTTGTCGCCGGGCATGACCATTTCGGTGCCTTCGGGCAATT